>JBCCGX010000160.1:0-12530 GCA_039029035.1 Acidobacteriota bacterium
AGCCGAACTGCCCATTCAGATCGATCGCCGCCTCCGGGCCGGTGGTCGGAATCTGCAGGCTCGGCCTGGCGGCCTCGTAGTGGCCGCGGTCGGCACCGTCGATCGGCGGCACCACATTGAGGCCGTCGACCCCGCCGCGCAGGAAGACCACCACCAGGACCTCTTGGTTGAGGGCCGGATCACCAAAGGCGACCGTATTGAGCCGCGAGCCGGCGAGACCGGCGATGGCGGCGGAGCAACCGCAGAGAAAACCGCGTCGGGTGACATTGTTCATGGCTGGACCTCGCTTCTAGCTTGCACTTCTACGGTTCACTTCCAGAGGAACGACGGCGACATGAAGATCAGGGCGATCAGTGCCCGCAGCCGCTGTTGGGTGCCTTCGTCGGAGTCGAGGGGCAAATCGAAGGACGGGTTGTGCCCCTGGGCCATGAAGCTCACCAGGCTGACCTCGTCGTCCGGCGCGGCCGGTTGACCGAGAATGCGATCGGCCCAGAACGTCACCAGCTCCTGGGCCGATCGCACCTCCGCTGGGGTCTGGCCGAGGATGTCGAAGTAGGGGTTGTCCTGGTCGTCCGACAGCATGATCAAGGTGTTGGCCAGGCGCCAGCACATGACCCGCGGCGAGGTGGAGTTCCAGGCAAATTTGATGTCCGGGTAGCCGTTAGGCGGATGCCAGGAGAACAGCGGCTGGCCGGTGATGTAGTAGGCGTACAGAAAGTAGTCGGTCGCCCCGTCGTCGAGGGTGAAGGGGAGATCGGCGCCGGCGCCGCGGAAGGCACTGACCGCGATTTCGTAGGGTCGCTTCGCTTTGTCCCCCCACGTGGAGAGGAAGTCCGGCGACAGCAGGATGGTCCGCACCACCTGGGCCAGCTGGTCCGGCGCATCGATCGCGGCACTGAACGTGGCCGCCGCGGCATCGACCACCGGCTCGGGCGGGAAATCACCCAGCAGACGACGGCAGAGCTTGCCGGCGATGTGGCGCGCGGTGGCAGGGTGCTCGGCCAGCAGATCGAACAGATCGAAACCGTCTTGCATCGGCGCCTGGTTGGCTGGCAGGTCGGCTCCGAGCACCGTCTTGGGGTCGTGATCGTGCCATGGGTCGTGGTAGAGAAACGAACCGGTATTGCCGATCGCCGGATCCCAGTCCCGGTCACTGACCGTCCAGCCGGTCAGGCAGCGGGCCGCCGCCACCACATCTTCCTCGACGTAACCGACCGGTCGTCCCAGGCCATCGAGCGGTACTTGGTCCTGAGGAATCGAGCCGAGGTAGGCCTCGGCCCCCATGGTGTGTAGCTCCATGAGCTCGCGGGCGTAGTTCTCGTTGGCGTCTTCGAAGGAGTTCACCGAGTTGTTGAGGTAGTAGAGCATCGAGGGCGTCCGGGCCACCGCCTCTACCATCTGCCGGAAGTTGCCCAGGGCGTTGGCGCGGATTGCGTCGCGATCGGTGTGCACCCAGACCGGGCCGATCGGATACTCGTAGGCGAAGGTGCTGAAGTGGTTGTGCCAGAAGTCAGCCAGCAGCTCGAGCAACTGCTTCTTGCTGTGGATAGCCCGCAGGAACGTCACCAGCTCGGTCTCGAAGAAGGGCTGCATGGCCACCTCCCACTCGACCTCCGCCACTACGTGGTCAGCCCACAACTGCTCCAGCGACTTGTCCAAGGTGGTGAAGCCCGATTGCGCGACGCGGGCTTCAGCGACGCTGTCGTCGATCGAATCGGGGTCGAGCTGCTGGTCGATGTAGGCCGCGAGACGCTCGCTGTCCGTGACACCCAAGGCATTGAACGCATCGACATCCCCGGGCGCTGGGCCGAAGCCCATGCGAGTCAGGGCGATCACCGCCGCCGAGGGTGGCGCCAGGACACTCTTGGGGGTCCGCACCGCGCTGGCCGGCGAGCGCATCGCCACCTTCTCCTGGAAAAACGATTTGGCGCGACCGTCGGGGATCGACGGCGCCCCGGCCGCGGCCCGGGCCAGCAAACGGCTGCCGCGCTGGTGCTCGCGCTGAGCAGGGGTCATCGAACGGTCCATTCGTGATCTCATCATGCTCACTCCTCGATCCGGTGGCATTGGCGCCGGAGCGCCGTCTGGCTGATGGTGGCCAAACTTTAATTTATAGCGATGTATCTATGCAAGGAACCACTCCCAGCTAGAGTCAATATCAACCGGGACATCAACCGCCGTGCTACGATCCGCTCCTCGCTAGATCACCCCAGATTCCCCCTATCTTCAGGAGTCCCGCCATGAGCTCTTCCCGCACCCCCCAGGTGGTGGAATGCGTGCCCAATTTCTCCGAAGGTCGCGACGACGACGTCATCGCCCAGATCACTGGCGTGATCGATACCGTCGACGGCGCCAAGCTGCTCGATGTCGATCCCGGGCGCTCGACCAACCGGACGGTGGTCACACTAGCCGGCCACCCGGAAGCGGTGATCGAGGCCGCCTTCCAGGCCATCGCCAAGGCCCAGGAGCTGATCGACATGCGCCAGCACCAGGGTGAGCACCCGCGCATGGGTGCCACCGACGTCTGCCCCCTGGTGCCGATCTCGGGCATCACCATGGAGGAGACCGTGGAGTACGCCCGGCGACTAGCGGAGCGGGTCGGCCGCGAGCTCGATATTCCGGTCTTCCTCTACGAGCACTCCGCCACCTCACCACAGCGCAAGAACCTGGCGGTGATCCGCGAGGGCGAGTACGAGGGCATGGCGAAGAAGCTGCAAGAGCCCGAGTGGCAACCAGACTACGGTCCGGCCGAGTCGCGCCCGAAGAGCGGTGTTACCGCCATCGGCGCACGCGACTTCCTGATCGCCTACAACGTCAACCTCAATACCACCTCCACCCGCCGCGCCACGGCGGTAGCCTGGGACGTACGCGAGAAGGGCCGCCTGAAACGCGAGGGCGGTAAGCCCGGCGGCAAGCTCGTTCGTGACGCCGAAGGCAAGCGGATCTGGGAGCCCGGCACCTTGCCCGGGGTCAAGGCGATCGGCTGGTTTATCGAGGAGTACGGCATCGCCCAGGTGTCGCTCAACATCACCGACCTCGAGAAGACCCCGGTGCACCATGTTTTCGAGGAGGTGGCGGCCAAAGCGGCGGCGCGCGGTATGCGGGCCACCGGCTCCGAGCTCGTCGGCCTGATCCCGCTCTCGGCGATGCTCGACGCCGGACGCCATTTCCTCGCCAAGCAAGAGCGCTCTCTCGGGGTTTCCGAGCCGGAGCTGTTGACCCTCGCGATCAAATCCATGGGTCTCGACGACCTCGCGCCCTTCGATCCGCAGCAGAAGATCATCGAGTACCGCCTGCGCGACGCGGCGCACGATCCCCTGGTGCGCATGGACCTGCGGCGCTTCGCCGACGAGACTGGCTCCGAGTCCCCCGCTCCCGGTGGCGGCTCGGTGGCGGCCTACCTCGGTGCGTTGGGTAGCGCTCTCGGCACCATGGTGGCCAACCTCTCGTCGCACAAACGCGGTTGGGACGATCGCTGGGAAGACTTCTCCCGCTGGGCCGAGCGCGGCCAGGTACTGAAGGACGAGCTGCTGCGTCTGGTCGACGCCGACACCCACGCTTTCAACCGCATCGGCGACGCCATGCGCCTGCCGAAAAAGACCAAGGCGGAGAAACAGGCCCGGGCCGAGGCCATCGCCGAGGCCACCCGCGGCGCGATCGAGGTGCCCTTCGCCGTCATGCAGCGCGCCCTCGAATCGATGGAGGTTGCTGCCGCCATGGCCAAGGACGGACTCGGCGCCTCCGCCTCCGACGCCGGCGTCGGAGCCCTCTGTGCCCGCGCCGCGGTGCGCGGTGCCCACCTGAACGTCTTGATCAATACCGCCGACTTCGACGACCAAACCTTTGTCGATGAGAAGCTCGCTGCGGCGCAAAAGATCGCTGAGGAGGCCGAGCGCCGGGAGGCGGAGATCCTGTCGATCGTCGAAGAGCGGATGGGCGGCTAGACCGCAGACAAACATCGGTGAATCGGCTAGGCTGGCGCTGACGTAGAAGCCAGCGATGACCACGCCGCGACCCCTGAGCTGATGATTCCATGAGACGCCGAACAACCGCCTCGTCGATCCTGCAGGGCTTGACCCTGCTGGTCTCAGCCTGCGCGCTGGGTTTCATCTACGGCGACTGGGCGCGCATCGGCCATCTGCATGTCGGCACCGACGGCAACCTCTACCATCACCATCATCACTTCGGCACCCATCAGCACGAGGGTGGCGCCCCGCCTTCCCAGGCTGCGCTCGGACCCGGCAACGAGACGCCGACGAACAAGACACCGGCGGACGAGACACCGAGCTCCCCGACTGATCCGAGCTCGTCGGACGGTTTCCTTCCATCGGCCCTGATTCTCGGTCTCGATCGCCAGCCCACACTCACGGTCCAGCCCCCGGATCGAGCGAAACGGTCTGACGTTCGGCACGGCACCGCGTGGCGGCAGCGCGACGTTCTCCACGATCCCGCAACACCACGCGGCCCACCGAGCGCCTGAGCCCGAACCCCTCGCTAGCTGTGCTAGGGAAGGCGACAACTTCCTTGGCACCGATGCGGGCCTCGCCGTCTGAGGCGAGGCCGCGCTAGAGCCGTCCGCCACGGACCTCTCGAGGATAACGGGCCACTCCACACCGGAGAAACGTCCGAAGACTCCGCCTTGGGGCTCGGCGCCTGAGGCGTTGCCGTGCTTCCGTGGGCGGCCCGCGCGCCGTCTACCGTCGAACGACATCGCGGGAGATCCCAACGGACTCCCTGGAAGGAATCTCATGTCCAACATCTTTGCAGCGCCGTCTGCGCTGGCGGTGCTCATCGGGCTGGCGCTCAGCTCGACCCCAGGATTGACCCCGCTCGCCACAGCCCAGGAGGCGAGCGCTAACGAGTCCGAAGAGCCCGGCGAACCCATCCAGGTGCACGAAGAGATCGAAGTCCGCGGCCGCGGCACCGACCTGATCGGCATCGCCTCTTCCGCCAACGAGGGTGCGACCAGCCGCATTCAGCTCGCCCGGCGACCGATCCTCCGTCCCGGTGAGCTGGTCGAGACCGCTCCCGGCGTCGTCGCCACCCAGCATTCCGGTGGCGGCAAGGCGAATCAATTCTTCTTGCGCGGCTTTAATCTCGATCACGGCACCGATTTCACCACCCGGGTGGGCGGTGTGCCGGTGAACTTCCCCAGCCATGGCCACGGCCAGGGCTATACCGACCTCAACTTTCTGATCCCGGAAATCGTGTCGACGGTGCAGTACCGCAAAGGGCCTTACTTCGCCGAGACCGGTGACTTCTCCGCCGCCGGAAGTCTCGACGTCGAACTGGTCGACCGCCTGCCCGGCGGATCCCTGAAGCTCGCCCTCGGCAGCTTCGACTCCCGCCGGCTGCTGTGGGCCGATAGCTGGCATCCAGCCGCCAGCTCCAAGGACGACCGATGGGTGGCGGCGATCGAAGTCTTCGAGGAGAACGGTCCCTGGACCCGGGCAGAAGACTACGATGGCTTCAAGGCCTTCACCCGATTCAGCCGCGGCAACGCGGCGCGCGGCTTCGACCTCACCGTGCTGGCCTACGACGCCAACTGGCTGTCGACCGACCAGGTGCCCCGCCGCGCCGTCGAATCGGGCCAGATCGGCCGCTTCGACCTGGTGGATCCGGGGCCGCGCGGCTCCACCGCGCGCTACAGCCTGGCCGCCACCGTCCACCGCTCGACGGCCAACTCCCTGACCCGCTGGCGCGGCTACCTGGTGGGTTACGACTTCGACCTGATCTCGAACTTCACCTACTTCCTCGAAGACCCGGTCGACGGCGATCAATTCCAGCAAGTCGACCAGCGGTGGGTCGGCGGCGGTGAGATGTGGCACCACTGGCACGGCCACTGGGGCGGGCGCGACGTCGAGCACGTGGCGGGAGTCCAGCTGCGCTACGACGACATCGACAACGGCCTCTTTCGCACCCGAGACCGCGTGCGCCTGGCGACGGTGCGCGAAGACGCCATCCGCCAGGGCAGTGGCGGTCTCTTCCTGCGCACCATGGTGCATTGGAGCGACGTCGTGCGCACCCGCTTGGGCGCCCGAGTCGACTACCTCTCGGTCGATGTCGACAGTAACTTGGGCGTCAACTCCGGTAGCGAAGACGATGTGGTGGTGAGTCCCAAGCTCAGCCTCATTCTCGGCCCGTGGGCCGACACCGAGATCTATCTCAATATCGGCCGCGGCTTCCATTCCAACGACGCCCGCGGCGCCACCCTGCGCCGGGATCCGTTGTCCGGCGAGCCGGCCTCGCCAGTCGACCTGCTGGTTCCCGCCTGGGGGGCCGATCTCGGGGCTCGCCACGAGGTCCTGAACGGCTGGCAAATGACCCTCACGCTCTTCGTTCTCGAGCTCGATTCCGAGCTGCTCTTCGTCGGCGACGGCGGCGCCACCGAGGCCAGCCGTCCGAGCCGTCGGAGCGGCATCGAGTGGACCAACTACTGGGAGATCGACGACCACTGGACGCTCGATCTGGACCTCACCGTGACCGATTCCGCATTCACCGACCCCGACCCGGCGGGTGATTCGATCCCCGGCGCGATCGAGGACACCCTTGCTGCCGGTCTCGCCTACGACGGCGACCGCTGGCTCGGCAGCTTGCGCTGGCGCTACTTCGGTGACGTACCGCTGATCGAGGACGGTTCGGTGACTTGGGACTCGTCCTCGATCGTCAACGGCCGTTTGGGCTATCGCTTCGCCAAAGGCCTCGAGCTGTCCCTCGAGGTCTTCAACCTGCTCGACTCCGAGGACTCGGACATCGAGTACTTCTACGCCTCGCGCCTACCCGGCGAGCCCCTGGGGGGCTTCGAAGACGTCCACTTCCATCCCATGCCGGAGCGCTCGGCCCGCCTGGTCGCCACCTGGAGCTACTGAGCGTCGACCATCTCCCCCATCGCCACCCCGATCGCCTCCGCCAGAATCGTCTCTCCCGCCGCGGTGTAGTGGCAGCAGCTGTCGACGTACATCGCCTCCTCGGCGGCGTCGAAGAGCTCCAAGGGGGCATGGATGGCGACACCGGCCGCCCGTACCTCGGGCACCGTTGCATTTAACAACGGATAGCCGCGCTCGATCGGCTCGCGGTAGGGCGAGCGATCGGCAAAGGCGACGGCCTTCTCCGCCTCGCCATAGACCCGACCGGTGGGGTGGTACTGATTGGGCTGGACGAAATGCAGGTAGCGCCCGCCGGCTTCGGTCTGCGCCCGGTGCATCATGAGTGAGGCGTTGCGCCACAAATCCACTGCGCGCCGAAGATCCGCTTCGGTGGCCGCCTCGCCGTTGGCCACCGGCTGGTCGTCCAGGTAATACCAGGATTCTTCGTTATCCGACGACTGCAGGCTCGAGTAGGCCAGGACCTTGGTGCTGAAGCGCTTGCGATAGAGCTTGACGAGGAATTGATCGACCATCCAGCCGGCGGCGAAGCGTAGCTCCCAGGCCTCGCCCGAGCTGGCGCGGGCCTCCATCGCCTCGTAGTCGCGCCAGGCGGTGCGCACGGCCAGCATGCGCTCCAGGGTCTGCCCCTTGCCGACGCTGCCGACCACCTTGCGCAGGCTGCCGACGTGGTCGACGCTCGGCATGCCGATCTCCACCCCGTTGCGGGCGTTGATCTGGGTCAGGGCGAGCTCGTTGAAGCCGTCGACGTTGATCACCCAATCGAGCTCCTGGCCGAGGGTGCGGAAGTAGGTGTAGATCAGCAACTGCTGGGGCTGCTTGAAGCCCCCCTGGCCGAAGTTCAGCACCGTGATGTCGTCGACGCTCTTGCCCAGGGCTGCGGCGAGGTGGCGCGCGATGATCCCTTCCCGGTGCTCGAAGACCGTCAGCTTGGAGGCCACCGAGCCGCCGAAAATACCGACGATGACCTCGTTCTCGTCACGGCGGAGGTAGGGAAAGTCGCGCGGCTCATCGAAACCGTGGTTGTTCTGCACGATGCGGCTCGCCGCCCGTTCTGCCGCCGCCAAGCGCGAGGGCTGCAGGACATAGCCGAAATAGGGGTGCAGGCGATAGCTCTCCACCACCGTATCCGATGTCCGATGCTGGGCCGTCGTGGCTTCGCTCTCCGGCCGCGAGTAGTACCACGTCTTGGCCTGGCTGAAGAAATAGACCAACCCGACGACCTCGGCAAGGACGAAAAACAACAGGACGTTGAACAGAATCAGTCCCAGGAGGCGCGCTATCTTCATGGTGGGAGGGGGGCGGCGGCAGGCGGATGGATGGGTCGTGGGCACGGGCTGCCATCCCATGCCGCCGGCGCACTCTAGCAAACCCTATCGGACGGGAATAGGTACACTAGGCCCCATGAGCAGCGGTACGTCCCTCCACATCCGTGATCCCGAGCTACAGGCAGCGCAAGAGACCCTCTGCCGGGCGGTGGCAGCCGCCGGCGGACGGGCGCTCCTGGTCGGCGGTACAGTGCGCGACGCGCTGCTCGATCTGCCGGGCAAGGATCTCGATATCGAAGTCTACGGCCTCGATCCGGAGCGCTTACGGGGCCTGCTCGGTGAGCATTTCGACCTCGACCTCGTGGGCCAGAGCTTCGGCGTGCTCAAGATCCGCCACCTGGAGATCGACGTATCGATCCCACGGCGGGAGTCGAAGCGGGGCCTCGGCCACAAGGGCTTCGAGATCCACTCCGATCCGACCCTCACCGTGGCCGAAGCGGCGCGGCGGCGCGACTTCACCGTCAACGCCATGGCCTGGGATCCGCTGACCGACGAGCTCATCGACCCGGCCGGCGGTCAGGACGACCTCGCCAGCCGCACCCTGCGCCACGTCTCGGAGCAATTCGCCGAAGACCCCTTGAGGGTCCTGCGCGGCATGCATTTCGTCGCCCGCTTCGGCCTCGAACCGGCACCGGAGACGGTCGCCCTGTGCCGCGGTATCGAGCCTGAAGGCCTGCCACGGGAGCGCATCTTCGACGAATGGAAGAAGCTGATTCTCTCAGGGACCGAGATCTCGCGCGGGCTCGACTTCCTTCGCGCCACTGGCTGGGTCGGCTACTACCCCGAGCTCGAGGCGTTGATCGATTGCCCGCAGGAGCCGGAGTGGCACCCGGAGGGGGACGTTTGGGTCCACACCCTGCACGTCATGGACGCCTTCGCCGGCGAGCGCCTGGGCGACGCCAGGGAAGACCTGGTGGTCGGCCTGGCCTGCCTATGCCACGACCTCGGTAAGCCGGGGACCACCGCCTTCGAGGATGGTCGCATCCGCTCCAAAGGCCACGAAGAAGCCGGCGAAGAGCCCACCCGCGCTTTCTTGGAACGCCTGACCAACCAACGTCGCCTGGCCGACGAAGTCGTACCCCTGGTGCGTGAGCACCTGAAACCGATCCTGCTCTACAAGGCCAAGTCCAGCGCCGCGGCGATCCGTCGACTGGCTCGCAGAGTCGGCCGCATCGATCGCCTGGTGCGGGTCTGCCGCGCCGACCACGCCGGCCGGCCACCGCTGCCCTTCGACGGCTTCCCGGCCGGCGCCTGGCTGCTGCGCCAAGCCGAGAACCTGGCCGTCGCCGCCGACCAGCCCAAACCGATCGTCATGGGGCGCCACCTGATCGCCCTCGGCCTGGAACCGGGGCCCCATTTCAAAGCCCTGCTCGACACCTGCTTCGAAGCCCAGCTCGACGGCGATTTCTCGGACCTCGACGCCGGCCTCGCCCTCGCCCGTGGGCTGCTCGAATCGGTGAACTCAGGAGACGAACCATGTGCGGACGCTACACCCTCTCACGACCCGGCGACCTGCTGACCGAGCTCGGGGTCGAGACCACCGAACCGCTCTCGGCGCGCTACAACATCGCGCCGACCCAGAAGGTGCCGGCGGTGCGCGCCGCCGGTGACTCGCGCGAGCTGGTGACCCTGCGCTGGGGGCTGATCCCCTTTTGGGCCAAGGACATCAAGATCGGCAACCGCATGATCAACGCGCGCTCGGAGACCGTGGCCGAGAAGCCCGCCTTCCGCGCCTCCCTCAAGCGCAAGCGCTGCGTCATCCTGGCCGATGGCTTCTACGAGTGGAAAAAGATGAGCGACGGCAAACAGCCGTTCCACATCCACCTCAAAGACCGCAAGCCCTTCGTCTTCGCCGGCCTGTGGGATCGCTGGGACAAAGGCCCGATCGACCCGATCGAGTCCTTCACCATCCTCACCACCAGCCCCAACGAGCGGGTCGCCGAGCTGCACAACCGCATGCCGGTCATCCTCACGGCGGACGCGCTCGACCAGTGGCTGGATCCCTCGATCAACGACGCTGCCCAGCTCTTGCCTCTGCTGCAGCCCTACGCCGCCGAGGCGATCGAGTTCTCACCGGTGAGCAAGATGGTCAATCGGCCGGCCAACGACCAGCCACAGTGCATGGTGCCGATCGAGATTTGAGGACCGGGCCCCAGCCCCAGCGGGGCGCGAGTCCGTAAGTCCGCGGTCTCAACCCCAGGAGGTCCGTACGCCATCGGCCACCGCACCCGGGATTGGAATCCCGGGCTACGAAATCCCGCCCCTGCGGGGCGAGAACGTTCCGCAGGGACGACAGAACGTAGCCTGGGGTTTCAACCCCAGGTTCCCGCCGGTCGGTTCTGATCCCCTCTCGCTATCTGAGGGATTACAGAACCTGCGTCAAGTTCTCGAAGAAGAACGCCCGGACCTCGCCGCCCTCCAACTCCACCGCATACCGTAGCCCCGGTTCGAGCACTTCCGCCACCCGGCCGCTGCGATAGCCATGGCCCCAGGAGTAGGCCGAGACCTCGTCCCCCGCGGCGAGCTCGGCACCGAGATCACTCAACGTCTTGACCGCGTCCCGCGCCACGATCACCGCCTGGCCGCTGTCGTCCGCGATCCACAGCTGTTCGTCACTCTCGGCGAAGCAGAGCCCTTTGAACCACGGGCCGTCCGGCGCGCTGCGGTAGCCCACCCAGCGTAGCGCCAGGCTGTCGCCGCCTGTGGCCAGGGGCCGCATCGCGTCCATCGCGCCGGTCTCGGTGACACCGTTCCAATCGAAGGCGACCTGCGCCGCGCCCTCCGCTGCCGCGACCCGTCCGACGACCCGATCGGCATCCCAGCGATCGGCCAGCACCACGTCGCCCTCCGCCGGCTCGGCAGCGCCAGGCGCCGAATGGATCAAGGCACCGGGGACCTCGGCAAGTCGGTTGCCCAGGGCATCGACCAACACCGCCGTCTTGCCCGCCGCCGACTCCACGCGATAGGTCGAAAGGGTTGCCGACTCGCTACCCGCCTGCGGAACGACCGCCCACACCGTCTCGCCCGGCGCGGCTTCGACGGCGCGCTGGGGTAGGCCGGCCAGCCAAGCCGGTCCCGAGGGTCCGGGATCGACGGTCCCACCGTCACCGCAGCCTTGGGCGAGGAGAACGGCCGCGAGTGCTAGCCATCGCAGCGGAAAGGTGTGTGGGGTCTTCGGTGCGCTCATCGTCGTCCTCCGAGGGCTATTGTAGCGAAGCCCTCAGCGCTCGATCGAATACAAGATGTCCCCCGCCGTCTCCTCCTGGCTCTGCTCGGCCTGCAGGCTCCAATTGCGATCGATGTCGTAGCGCAGGCGCAGGATGTGGAGCGAGCGGAAGAGGCCGACGCCGTAGGAGACGAAGAGGTCGGGTCCGATGTAGGTGCCGAGCATGAGGGCGGCATCGTCGACGCTCTTGCCCGGGTCGATGGTCACCAGATCGAGGCCGAGACGGCCGAGCACCGCCCGGCTGCTTGCCAGGCCGAGGGAGAGGGCAGCCGTCGAGGCCAGATCCGGGTTCTCCTCGCCACGGGTCCGGCGACCGAAGAGCAGGTACGACAGCGCGTCCATCTGTGGCATGGCAGGATTCGAGTAGAGCTCGACGATCGGCTGGCGCAAGGTGCCTTGGATGTGCAAACCAGCCGTGACGTTGTCCTGGGCCTGGCGAAAGGCGCGAATATTGAGCCCGGGATCGTCGATCGGGCTGGAGGTGAAGCTCACCCGGCCGCCTTCGATCGCCAGGTTCTGGCCATACGCGCTGTAATTGCCCTGGCGGATCAACAGCTCGCCGGTGCCGATCAGGCTGCCGTCGGGCCGCGCCCGAACGCCGAGCTGACCGTTGAGCCGGCCGCCGAAACCTTCCCCCGCCACGGCCACTGCGTCACCGAGCTCGACCGCCACATCGGCCACCAGGCGCGGACCGGTGGACGGTGCGGCGCCTTCACCGCCGACCACCACCGCATCGGCCGACACCGGCACCGCCGTCGGCCCGCTGGCCACCTGTAGGGTGGCCTCGGGCACCTCCACCCGGCCGCTGACCGCGACCTCGGCGTCGTCGACCCGGGTGGTCAGATCCATCGATACCCACATCCGGGTGTCCGGCGTGTTCATCGCCAGGACGCGCTCACCGGTCAGCCGGATCTCGGCCGGGTTCTCAGCTGTCGGCGGTAGTGGCAGCGTACCGCTGATCCCGAGCTCTCCGCCCCCGGATCTCAACGAGCCCGAGACATCGAGCACTTCGTCTCCGTCGCTCCGTGCCGCCACATCGATCTCGCTCAGCTCGAGGCCGAGATCCGGCAGCACCGCCCCGCCGGCGACGCG
>JBCCGX010000161.1:0-12506 GCA_039029035.1 Acidobacteriota bacterium
CAGCCGCCGCAGCGGTCGTGGCTCTCGCCACGCTCTTTGCTTTCGCCACCGATCGCGCCCTTCAGAGCGCTCGACTCGAGCAAGCCTTGGAGCTCACCGAGCAGGAACGCGACAGGGCACAGCAAGAGCGTGACGCCAAGAAGGAAGTGATCGATCTCATGGTCGACTTCTTCCGCTTCAGCGATCCCAATCAGTCTTTCGGCGAGACCCTCACCGTGCGTCAGGCTCTCGATCGCAGCCAGACTCGGCTGGACCTGTTGATATCGCAACCCGCGGTCGAGGCGACTCTGCGGCGGGCCATCGGCCTGATCTACCTCAACCTCGGCGAGCCCAACCGAGCGGAGCCACACCTCGAACGAGCCGTCGAGATCCGTACGCAAGAGCACGGCGAGCACAGCCTCGAAGCCGCGCTCAGCCGTAGCGAATTCGGTCAGGTCGCTTGGCGTCGCGGGGACTACCCGGCTGCCCGGCACGTGCTACAAGACGCCGTCGATCAGGTCCGCCGCCTCCGTGGCGATCAGCACTCGGATCTCATTGCGCCGCTCAACACCCTGGTCGCCTTCCTGTGCTGGACCGAAGCCTACGAGGACGCCGCTGCACCGGCGACCGAGGCCTTCGCCTTGGCTAAGGCAACAGGCGAGCGAACCGGCGCCGAATGGATCGCAGCGCTGACCCATCGTGCAGTGATCGAACGCCAGACCGGTAACGCTGCCACGGCCCTGGCCCTTTACGACCAAGCCCTGGACGCTAGCATCGCTTGGCGCGGAGAAGTGCACCCAGATACCGCCGCGATCCTCAACAACCTGGCTGTTCTGTGGTTCGAGCAGGGTGCAACCGAAACGGCGCTGGCTACGCATCACCGGGCGCTCAAAGCACGCCGTAAGCTCTACCCGGACGGGCACGAGGAAGTCGCCCAGAGCCTGCACCACCTCGCCAGCATCCGGGCTGCTCAGGGCGACACCCCGGGCGCCGAAGTAGCCTTCGATGAAGCTTTTCAAATGTTGCTCGAGCGGTACGGCGCAGCCCACGCGCAAACCGCTCGCCTCGCCCTATCCCTGGCGAACCTCTGGCTCGAAGAGGGTCAGGCGAAGCGCACTGTACAGCTGTTGCAGCCTCATCTCGAAACCTGGCGGAAGGCATTCCCCGGCCTCCATGGCGGCCGGGCCTGGATCGAGAGCACGCTCGGCGCCGCGTTTGGGGAGTTGGGGCGCTACGCCCAGGCGGAGAGCCTGCTACTGCAGAGCCAGACCGTCTTCGAAGAGCGCTACGCCCCGGACCACCCGCGCCGACGCAAAAACCTCGAGCGACTGCTGGCCCTCCACACCGCCCGCGGCGACACGACCGAAGCCAGCGATGTTCGCCGGCGGTTGAAAAACTGAGCCGGCCGCGGTCCGATTCGTTGGAGAAGCTCGCGTAACGAGCCAAAGAGACCTTCAGTCTGGTCCCTGATGAGCCGACGGTCGGCTCACGATCCGTTCACACGCGAGAAAGGAGTTAGGCATGCTGCGCTCTGTCCGAAGCCACCGACAGCTCTGGCTGCTGGTTGGAAATCTCACCGTTTGCGGTGCACTCATTGCACTCGCTGCACCCGTCGCCGGCAATTCCTTCGGCACCTGGAAATCCAGCAACAACCCGCTGTACGGCTGCGATGTGGTCGGGGAGCCAGACAAGGTCTGTGCCGAGTGGCTCACCGGCAACGAGCCTTCGTACTACCAGCCCTGTTGCATCGACTCCAGCGCGCTCGACACTCACGACTTCCACGCTTGCGAAGACCCTCAACCCGCCGGCCGACCGGCCGAGTTCTGATCCCGATCAACACAAACGATCCAAGGAGAACCTATGTCCACACTCAACGCTTCTTCGAATGACCAGCCTCTCACGGTCCTCGCCGGCCTTCTTACTTTCGTTCTGATCGCTCCCGGCATGGCTCTGGCCGATTCGAAGAATCTCTTGACGCCAGAGATTGCGGCGTCCGGCGTCCCCGCACCGCGGACCGACGAACCGGCTTCGGAGCCCAGCGAGCCACGGATCGAACCCAACCAAGAAGCCGGTGCCTGTCCGATCCGCGACGAGGATCTGGGCCAACCTGCATCGCAGGTCGATCCCCGTTTTCTACCTCAGATCATCCTCTTCGAAACCGGTCGAGTCGACCAGTGGGGCAGCGGCATGTGCGAGGAAGGCCTCTGCTGTGGAGACGAGCATTGTAAACCACCCCATGTTGCGCCGGAATGCACCAGCACCTGCGACCTAGATACCTTTCTCTGTCGTCCGGTCTGATCAGCTATTCAGATCGCGATCCGCCGACAGCACCTTCTGGCGCATGGACTCACGATGATCGCCGAGGCGCTGCCGGAGATCCTTGTCGCTGAGGGCGATGATGCGAGCTGCCAGAATCGCGGCGTTGTGGGCACCGTGCGAGCCGATCGCGACGGTGCCGACCGGCAGGCCAGGGGGCATCTGCACGGTGGCCAGGAGGGCGTCCTGGCCACCGAGGGTGCCAGCGGCCAGGGGGATGCCGATCACTGGCAGTAGGCTGCGCGAGGCCGCGGCGCCTGCCAGATGGGCGGCCAGCCCGGCGGCGGCGATGATCACCTGGATTCCGCGTCCTTCGGCGCCCGAGAGCACCTCATCAGCCTCGATCGGGGTACGGTGGGCGGAGAGAATCCGCCTTTCGTAAGGGATGTCGAGGGATTCGAGGACGCGGAAACAGCCCGTCAGGGCTTCGGAATCGCTGGCGCTACCTTGCACCACCAAAACTCGAGGATCAGGCTTGTTCATGGTCTTGCAAATCTCCCATTCGGACCTCCCCACTGAGGACGCGGCGCGCGGCCTCGGGGTAGGCGATATGCTCTTGTTCTAGAATCCGGGCGGCCAAGCTGGCCTCGTCGTCATCGGGCTCGACCGGCACTCGGCGCTGCAGAATGACCGGTCCGGTATCGACCCCGAAATCGACGAAGTGGACGCTGCAGCCGCTCTCCTTCGCCCCCACAGCCAGCGCCTGGGTGTGGGGCTCCAGACCGGGGAAGTCGGGCAGCAAGGACGGGTGGATATTGAGGATCCGCCCCCAATAGGCTTCCACCACGCTACGGCCCAGGATGCGCATGAAGCCGGCCAGAAAGAGGTAGTTGATCCGATGTGCCTCGAGGGAGCGCAGCAAACCCCGGGCGAAGGCTGAACGCCGCCGCTTGCGCTCCAGGTAGAGGGCCGGGATGCGGTATTTCTCCGCGATGTGCAGGGCCCCGGCCTCCGGTTGATCGACCACCAGAAGCTCGATCGAGCCAGGGATCTCCCCCGCCGCGAAGGCCGCCGCGAGGGCGCCAAAGTTGGAACCCCGGCCAGAGGCCAGTACCGCGACACGCGGCGAGTTGGCTGCGAACGATGCGGTGTCGAAGCCATCGCCCTCCGCCGGAGCGTCAGAGGATCTTGACATCGCCCTCCCCTTCTTCGACGCGGCCAATTTCGATGAGGCCGGCCAACGCAGGCTCGGTGGCCGCGACGGCGAGAAGCGTCTTGACGCTTGCCGCTGGCACCGCCAAGACCAGGCCGATCCCCAGGTTGAAGGTGCGCTGCATCTCGCCTGGCGCAACATCACCGAGCTCCGCCAGGCGGTCGAAAACCGGCGGTACGGTCCAGCGATTCGAGTCGAGCACCGCGCGCAGGCCGCGCGGCAAGATACGCGGCACGTTACCTGGCAAACCGCCTCCAGTGATATGAGCGATGGCGTGGAGCTCCGCCACTGCTTGGGCCGCGGCAACCGCCGGGGGATACAGCCGGGTCGGTGCCACGAGTTCGTCGATGCGCTCACTCGGGGAGTCGCCAAACACTGCACGTACCAGGGAATAGCCGTTGGAGTGGAGGCCGCTCGAGGGCAGGCCGAGGAGCACGTCCCCGGCCGTGACGCGCTCGGGGCCGAGGATGTTCGACTTCTCCACCACCCCGACACAGAAGCCGGCGAGATCGAATTTGCCCGGCAGATAGACACCCGGCATCTGCGCCGTCTCACCGCCCACCAGAGCCATGTCGCAAGCACTGCAGGCACTGGCGATCGAGGCAATCAGGGCCTCGATCTCAGCCGCGTCGAAGCGGTCGACCGCCAGGTAGTCGAGGAAGAACAACGGCCGGGCGCCGCAAGTGGCGAGGTCGTTGACGCACATCGCCACCAAATCCTGCCCTAGACCCTCGAGCCGGCCGGTGTTCTGGGCCAGGAGGGCCTTGGTGCCGACGCCGTCCGTGGCAGCGACCAGCACCGGCTCGCGGTAGCCTTGCGGTAGATCGAACAGCGAGCAGAAGCCCGCCATGTCGGAACGCACCAACGGACCGTGGGTTGCCCCGACCAGGCTGCCGAGGCGCGATTTCATCCGGTCGGCGGCATCGATGTCGACGCCGGCCTCTTTGTAGGTCTTGACTGCCATGTTCAGCCTTCCCGTATCGAGGTCGCGGCTTGGCCCACGTCCATCGGGTAGCGGCTAGTGAAGCAGCCCGAGCAGAAATCGCCGCTGCCATAGACCTCGCCCAAGCCTTCGAAGGAGATGTAGCGCAAGGAGTCGGCTCCGAGGAACTTGCGAATCGCCTCCTGATCCATCCGACCGGCGGCCAGCTTCCGGCGGTTGGGCGTGTCGACCCCGAAATGGCACGCATCGGTGATCGGCGGTGAGGCGATCGCGATGTGCACCTTGCGGGCACCACGCTCACGCACCATCTCGACAATCCGGCGGCACGTCGTGCCGCGCACCAGGGAATCATCCACCAGGACCACGTCGCGGCCTGAGATCACTGAGCGCACGGCGTTGAGCTTGAGCCGCACCTTGAGGCTGCGGATTTCCTGAAAGGGTTGAATGAACGTCCTGCCGGCGTAGTGGCTGCGCACCAAGCCGAGCTCGAAGGGCAGGCCGGCCTGCCGGGCGTAGCCCATGGCGGACGGAATACCCGAATCGGGGATCGGCACCACCACCGCATCCGGCCCGGCCTCGCCAGCCGCCTCGATCGCCAGGCGCTCGCCGCAACGCTCGCGAAAGTCGTACACTGAGTGACCGAAGACCTTGCCGTCGGGGCGGGCGAAGTAGATCAGCTCGAAGATGCACGGGGCGGGTTTCTTCGGCGTCAGGAAGGGCTCCACATCGATCGTCTCGCTGCGCAGCACGGCCAGCTCACCGGGAGCCAGCTCGCGCTCGACTTCGGCACCAATGAGATCGAAGGCGCAGGTCTCGGAGGCCACCACCAAGGCGTCGCCGAGGCGACCGACGAAGAGCGGCCGGAAGCCGTGCGGATCGCGCACCGCATAGAGGGTGCCGCGGTGTAGCGCCAAGAGACAGAAAGCACCCTTGACCTGACTGCAGGCGATGCGCAGAGACTCCCGGAAGGGTCGGCTGTTGTTGTGGGCCAAGAGGTGGACAAAGATCTCCGAATCTACCGTGGAGCGGAAGATCGCACCCCGGTTTTCGAGCTCGCCAGCGATCTTGTCGGCGTTGATCAGCGTGCCGTTGTGTGCCAGAGCGAGCTGCCCCGAGGCCAGCTTGGCTACCAGGGGCTGGTCGTTCTCGCGCTCGTTCTCAGCCCCAGAGGTGCTGTAGCGCACGTGGCCGATCACCGAGCGGCACGGGTCGAGCACCTGCAGATCGCTCTCGTGAATCGCCTGGTTGACCAAGCCTTCCCGCTTCACCGCCCGCAACCGCCCTTCGGCATCCCCGGCGGCGATGCCGGCCGCTTCCTGGCCCCGATGCTGCAGCGCGTGCAGGCCGTAGTAGGCGTAGCGCGCCAGATCGCCGGGCTGGGGCGAAACCATGCCGAACAGACCGCACGCCTCGCGCAGCCCGAAAGGTGAGCTCACTCCGCGCTCCTTTCGCCGTCGTCCGGCCAGTCGAAATCGGACAGGGCTCCCGAGCCCGGACGCCACGCCCGGTGCAACTCGGCGACCGTGAGATCGATCTGATCCAGCAGCCGGAACACGCCGGGCTCGACCCGACCGATCGGCGCCAGCGGCACAGCGAGCTCCGCCGCCAGGGCGGCCAGCGACTCTCCGACCTTGGGGTCGTAGCTCACCACCGCCCGAGCGCCTTCCTCACCGAAGAGCAGGGCGTCGAGGCGGAGGTCACCGTCCCGACCGGGCAGATGATCGACCGCAACGCCAAGGCCATCTGTCGCGTTCAAGCAACTCTCCGCCAGGGCAACTGCCAGGCCGCCCTGGGAGACGTCGTGGGCCGAGTGCAGCAAGCCACGCTCGGCGGTCTCGACCAGTAGCTCGACCAGAGCGGCTTCGGCTTCCAGATCCAATCCCGGGCCGGCACCGGAGGCGCGACCGGCGAGCCAGGTCTGGTACTCCGAGCCGCTGATCCGGCCGAGGTTCTCGCCCAAGAGTGCCACCACGTCACCGGCGCGGCGCCAGCCCATGCCACGCGCTGCCTCGGCGCGACGCAAATGCCCCACCATGCCAACGGTAGGTGATGGCGCCACCCGCAGGTCACCGGTTTCATTGTAGAAGCTGACGTTGCCCGACACCACCGGCGTCTCCAGTGCCTTGCAGCCATCGGCCAGGCCGGCGACGGCCTCTTTGAATTGCCAGAAAATCTGCGGTCGCTCGGGACTGGCGAAATTCAGGCCATCGGTGACCGCCAGAGGACGGGCACCGACACAGGCCAGGTTGCGCGCCGCCTCAGCCACCGTCAAAGCGGCGCCCTCTCGCGGATGCAGCGCCACGTAGCGACTGTTGCCGTCGAGGGTGACAGCGAGCCCATCGTCGCGTCCGCGCAGACGCAACACCGCAGCGTCGCCAGCACCTGGCTTCAGCAAGGTATCGGCCCGCACGGTGTGATCGTACTGCGAGTAGACGTGCTCGCGGCTGCGGAGGTTCTCCGAACCGAGCAGCGCCAGCAGAGTCTCACCGAGGCTTTGATCGGGCTCGGGCAAAGGCTCCGGCTCGGCATCGGCTCGCCAGCCGTCGGGTGGACTAGCCGGACGGTCCGCCAGCGGCGCCCCGTCGGCCAGGGGCGCGATCGGCAGATCGGCCACCAGCCGGCCGTGCCAGCGCACCTCCAGAGTGCCCGAGTCACGCACCTCGCCGACCTGCTCGCACACCAGGTCGCGGCCGGCGAAGAGCTCACGCAGACGATCCTCGGTGCCGCGCTCGACGATCGCCAGCATGCGCTCCTGCGACTCCGACAGCATGATCTCCTGGGGCGTCATGCCGGACTCGCGCACCGGCACCTTCTCCAAGTCGAGCACCATACCGGTGCCGGAGCGCGACGACATCTCGATCGACGAACAGGTCAGGCCAGCAGCGCCCATGTCCTGGATGCCGACCAGGAAATCGCAGCGCGCCAGCTCGAGCACCGCCTCCATCAGCTCTTTACCGGCGAAGGGATCGCCGATCTGCACCTGTGGACGGCTCTCGCCGGCTTCCCCAGCCATGGTGTCGGAGGCGAAGGTCGCGCCATGGATGCCGTCACGGCCGGTGCGCGCACCGAGGATGAACACCGGATTACCCGGCCCGTCGGCCCGTCCAAAGACCAGCTCGTCGGCCTCGGCCACCCCAACCGCCATCACATTGATGATCGGGTTGCGAGCGAACGACGGGTCGAAAAAGACCTCACCGCCGACCGTCGGTACACCGATCGAGTTGCCGTACCCGGCGATGCCTTCGATCACGCCGTGGAACGTCGAGCGGCAGACCTCGTCGGCGGTCGGCCCGAAGCGCAGGGCATCGAGCAGGGCGACCGGCCGGGCACCGAGGGTAAAGATGTCGCGCAAGATGCCGCCGACACCCGTGGCGGCGCCGTGGTACGGCATGACGAAGCTCGGGTGGTTGTGGCTCTCGACCTTGAACACCGCCGCCAGCCCCTCGCCAAGGTCCACTGCACCGGCGTTTTCTCCCGGCCCCTGCAGGATCCGTGGCCCTTCGGTCGGCAGGCCGCGCAGGACCGCACGGCTCGACTTGTAGCAGCAATGTTCGGACCACATGACGGCGATGATCGACAGCTCGACCAGGCTCGGCGTGCGGCCGAGGAGACGCAAAATCTCCTGGAACTCACCTTCCGACAGGCCGAGGGCGCGGACGATCTCGGGCCGGATCTCGATCTCGTCGTGCCGCTGGAGGCGATTGACGACGTCGGAGTCGAAGCGACGCTCCGCGACTCCGTTCGCTGCCGCCTCGGAGGTCTCGTTCACTGTCGTGGTCATGCCGTACCTCCGGCACAGACTGTCGTGGTCATGCCGTACCTCCGGCACAGACTGCCGTGGTCACCGCACCTCCGGCGCAGAAAGTGGCCAGCGAGCGGAAGACCTCACGGCCGCAACCGTTGCCGGCCAACGCATCGGCGTTGCGCTCCGGGTGGGGCATCAGGCCGACCACGTTGCCGCGCTCGTTGGCGATGCCGGCAATGGCACCGCAAGAGCCATTGGGGTTGGCGTCGTCGGCCAGCTCGCCAGCCGAGTCGACGTAGCGAAACACCACCTGGCCAGCCTCTTCGAGGCGAGCCAGCTCGTCGTCGTCGGCCCAAAAGCAACCTTCACCGTGGGCCACCGGCAGATCGTAGATCGCGTCTCGGTCGAGGGCGCAGGTGGCGGCGCTGGGCTTGCCCTCGGCCCGTAGGTGCACGGTGCCGCAGAAAAAGCGCAGCGAACGATTGCGCATCAACGCGCCTGGCAAGAGACCGAGCTCCTGCAACTGCTGAAAGCCGTTGCAGATGCCCAAGACGGGTTTACCCGAAGCGGCGAAGCGCTCGATCGCGCCGCTGATCGGCGCCCGCGCGGCGATCGCGCCGGCGCGAAGGTAATCGCCGTAGGAGAAGCCGCCGGGCAGGATCACCGCGTCGAACGATGCCAGATCGTCCCTCAGGTGGTCGACGAGCTCCACTCGGGAATCCGCAATCGTCTCTTGGCAGGCGCGCACCGTCTCGGTCTCGCAATTGGAGCCCGGGAAGCGAACGACGGCGACGCCCAGGCTCATGGCGCTGCGTCTCCGTTGGCGTTCGGCTCAATCCGATAGGAATAGTCCTCGACCACCGGGTGGGCCAGCAGCTCGCTGCACATACGCTCCACCATGCCCTCGGCCTCGTCCGCGTCGGCCGCCTCGAGCTCGATGTCGATCAGCTTGCCGACCCGAGTACGACCGAGGCCGCCGAAGCCGAGACGCCCCAAGGCCTCGCGTACCGCCTTGCCCTGGGGATCGAGTACTCCAGGGCGGCAAGTGACCTCTATGTGCGCCTTGAAGCTCACGCCGCGCTCTCCGCCAAGAGCGGCCGGATGCGCCGCAGGACTTCGCGGTAGCCCGCCAGAGGGGAGCCGTCACCGCGCCGGAAGACATCCTTGTCGAGGGATTCGCCATTGAGCCACAGACGACAAGTGTCGGGCGAGAACTCGTCGGCCAACAATAGCTCGCCGTCGGCGGTGCGGCCGTACTCGAGCTTGAAGTCCACCAGTTGCAGGCCGGCGCGGGCGAAGAGATCACTCATCGCCTTGTTCACCTGCAGCGCACTGACGGTGATCTGATCGAGCTCCTCAGGCGTCGCCAGCTGCAGAATGCCGACATGATCACGGGTCATCAGCGGATCACCGAGGTCGTCGTCCTTGTAATAGAACTCGACCACCGGGGGATCGATCTCGAGGCCCGACTCGATCCCAAGACGCCGGCACATGCTGCCCGCAGCAAGGTTGCGCACCACCACCTCGACCAGCACGATCTCGACGTGGTGGGCCAGAAACGCGGTGTCGCTCTCGCGCCCCAGGTAGTGGGTCTCGACCCCCTGGCTTTCGAGGTACTCGAACAGCAAGCATGTGATCTCGTTACACAGGACGCCCTTGCCCTCGAACGAGTCTTTCATCGCACCGTTGCCGGCGGTCGCATCGTCTTTGAAGGTGACTCGCACCTTACCTTCGGCACCGGCGATCTGCTCGACCACCTTGGCCTTGCCTTCGTAGCGTTGGCTCACAGCCCGTCTCCCCGAAGCGCCTACACCCCTGGCATTGAAGAGGCCGCGGGTGTCGTCACCTCAATCGGTTGTTACCACAATATGGGGTAGTTGGAAGTTCAGTCAGGTCCCACAAGTTGGGGTTATTCAAACCGTACCGCCGCCACAGGGCCTTGTCAAGACCTTAATCGAAAGGGGCGTATACGTTGCCTCAGATCAAGCCTCACGGGTGATGCAGACGACGCAGGGACGCGGCGCCCGGTCGAGCTCGCCGTGGGGAAAGTTGCTCCCTTGGGGCACGGTCCGGCGCTGCTCGAAGGGTTGATTGTCGCGGTCCTGCACGATATGGCTCTGGACCTTGTCCGGCCGCGCCGCACGCCGGGCGCCCCAAGATTCTCCTGGATGCTGCACCGAGAGAATCAACGTTCTCCCGTCGTCGGTGAAGGTCGGGCCACAGAGCTCAGCTTCCATCGGCGCGAGGGCGAAGAGCTGCGGCACGCCGGCATCGGGGCCACGGGTGGGAATCATGAACAGGGCGTTGTTGCCGAAAACACCGCGGAAGCTACGGCCTCCCGGATTGGTGCCGTCGACGAATTGCCGGGTCGTCGGAACGTTGAGCGCCGAAGGCGAGACATCGGTCATCATCCACAGGTTGCCCTGGGGGTCGAACACCATGTTGTCGGCGCTGGCGAAGCCGCCGCCGCGTTCGGCCACTTCGCCCGAGCTGACGAACTTGCCCCAAGAGAAGGTGGTGGCGGCAGGATCGGACTCGGCGCTCTCTAGGCCACCTTCGATGAGACGATAGATGGCGCCGTATTGGCGCGAAGTCTCCATGGACGAATCCGGGAAGATACGCTGGTCTGGCGCGCCGCTCGAGCCGTCGGAAGCATCGGTGAAGGCGATGTAGACACTGGCGTCGAGAGGATGGATCTCGAGATCCTCCGGCCGCGCCATGGGGGTGCCGCCGCAGGCGTTGGCCATGGCGAACGCGTCCATCACCAACACTCCGCGCTGGCGCTCCGTGGTGGCTTCAGCGGTCGCAGCAGGCTCCGGGCGCACCAGATCGCCGAGGGTGCTCTCGGCAAACGGCTTGCCGGTGTAGCTCTCGATGATCGCCTGCCAATCCGCCACCTCCAGGGCCGGATCGTCGCGCTCGGTGTCGCCCACCGCGACGGTGCCACCGACGAAGCGGGAGGGCACCATGACGTGGGCCGAAAAGCACTGCTCGGGTTCGGGCGTACGCAGCGGCGTCGCTGCCTCGATCGGGATCCACCGACCGGTGAAGTCGTCCTCGAAACGCGCCACGTAGAGGGTGCCGCGCTCCAGCAGCTCGCTGTTGCTCGCCGCCGTGGGATCCTCGACCATCCCGTCGGAGACGAACTTCCACATGTGGCCGCCGCGCCGATCGTCGCCCATGTAGGCAGCGAGACGCTTGCCGGCCTCACAGCGCAACGCCACGTTCTCGTGCCGGAAACGCCCCAGAGCGGTGTGCTTGCTGATCTTGCCGGTCGCCGGATCGACCTCAGTGACCCAGCCAAAACCGCGCCCGTCTAGCGGCTCGTCGAGACCATGCCCATTGCCGTAGATGTTCGGCGGCGTTGGATTGGTGAAATCGTAGACGCCGTTGACCCGCCGGCCGCGGGCACCGAAGTAACGAGACGCGTCGGCGATCGGCTGCCCCTCTGGCGTCACATCTTCGTGCACCTCGTTGTAGAAGTTCTCTTCGCAGGTGAGGAAGGTTCCCCACGGAGTGGTTCCGCCGGAACAGTTGGCCATGGTGCCGGCCGGAGGCTCGGGCAGCAGATAGGCGGCGGGCCCGGTGAACCGCGAAGCCGCGCGCGCCTCGGAGCTCACGTTCTGCCGGTCGTAGGCGCTGATGCGACGGTGATCCGGTGCCTCGCCGAGGACCCGGAAGGTGCCGTCCGCCAATCGGCGGACGCGCAGCACCGAGACGCCGACTTCGGACAGGATCCGGTGGTTGAGATCACGGATCGTTTGGCGCACTGCTGGCGGAATCGCCGCCATCGCCTCGGCATTGTCGAGGCTCACACGGTAGCCCAGCTCCATGCGCCAATCGTCGATGTGGAAGACGCCACGTGGATAGAGCTCGGGCTTCTCCGGATCCGCCACCAGCTCGACACGCGGTGGCTTCTCGCCGTAACGCTCCTCGTAGGCTTCGAGCCAGGGCCGAGCCGCGACGTACTCGTGATTGACCATCAGCCAGTACTCGTTCTCGCTACTGGCGATCTCGACCAGCCCGGTGTAGTCGTTGTTGTAGCCGAAGTGGATCTGACGTTCCGGATCGTCAGCCGGGCCGAAGGTGTCACCCCATTCAGCAACGACGTCGTAACGGAAGCCGTCGGGTAGCACCAGGTCGTCTACGACCTGGTACGCGGCCAGACGCTTGGCGTCAGCGGCGGCCTGGCCAGGGTCTCCCGGCAACGGTACCGGATAGGCCGGCGATCGCCAGTTGGCGCTGCCGTCGGCGGCGACCCAATCGGCAGGACTTGCGGATCGGCAGCCCAACTGGGCCATCGCGGCAAGTGAGCCGCTGGTGAACAACGCCCCTGCACCGGCACCGACGTACTTGAGGAAGCACCTACG
>JBCCGX010000162.1:0-12458 GCA_039029035.1 Acidobacteriota bacterium
CCTCGCTGGACACTTCGAAGGTCGGATCGACCAAAAGAGTGTAGACCCCCGGCAACAGGGCCTTAAAGGTGCTGCGCTGACCCGGCGCGAGGCTGCTGGCCTGGAGAAAAGCCTTCGACTCGCTGAGCAGGACGTCCTCCTGGTCCCGAATCTTGACGCTGACGCGGATGCCGGCGGCCACGTCGCGACCCGTGTTGCGCACCGCACCGATGATCTCCAAACCATCGATATCGGTGCTCTCCCGACTTTCCCAGGACACCAGGCTGACCGGTTCGGGAGCGGCTTCCTCAGCTTCTGTTTCGGCGGATTCTTCCTCTTCGTCGCTGTCTTCGCCCTCCGCTGCGTCGGCATCGTCGAGCTCGTCAGGCTCGGGGATCACCGGGGGCAAGTCTTCGTCGGTGAGCACCAGAACCCGGGGCCGATCCCGCTGTGACGGCTTCGCCGCGGCGGCGACCTCTTCGGTGGCGCGTTCGGATGCCTCGGCGGTAGCCGCTGCGCTCGCCTCGAGGTCGACATCGGCCAGCCGCAGCGCCGAAAGGGCTCCACCGGCACGCGTGAAGATCACCTGCCGACCCTTGGTCTTCCAAGGGCCCTCGGTCTCGACCCGCGTACCGTCTTGCAGAACGAGCCAATCGGCCCGGGCGGATGGGGCCACCATCACCAGCAAGAGGCCCAACGACACATTGGCCAACCTCATTCGTTTCTCCAATCCGCCGGATAGATGGCGATGGGAATCGAGGCATAAACCTCCACACCGGTCGAGTTCCTGAGGGCTGAGATCACCACCTGAAAGGCATCGTTGAAACGACTGCCGCGCGGCAGGTTGGCGACCAGGGCCTCGCGCACCGTGTCGTTGGCCTGCTCCTCGATCGCATCGAGAATCGTGCGGTCATTCGTGCTGCTGGGCTGATTCTTGGTCGACGTGCGCTCGAGGAATGGCGCAGTGGTGAACTCCTCGATGGTCTGGAAGCGATCTTCCGCCGTCAGATCCGCCAGTTGACTCGAGCCGCCGCCAGGTGGCGGCAAGGTCGAATTGAGATCGATCACCGGCGAACCGTTGGATGCCTGGACGACGAAAGCGCGGGTCGTTCCCGTCCGCTCGCACTCGTCGTTCGAGCCGGCGACCGCCACGGTCGTCGGATCGAACGTCGAGAAGACGACGATTCCGGCGATGACGAAAGCCTCGGTCGTTACACGCGATTCGCGAGTCGAGGTTTGCGGGATGGTCATCACCCAGCCAGGCCGAAGTTGCTCCAAGACGGCACTGGCGAGAGAGCTTGGCAAACCCGTCGTATCCAAGTTGCTCGGTGGGTCGAGGAGCAGATTTCTATCCACCGGATCTTCGGTGAAGGGGAAGGTCACGAGACAGCTTTCCGTGACTGGCAAGGCCGCCTTGGTCGTACCTGCGGCGACACAAGCCGTCGTATCGGCAGGCAATGGGATGTCGGTGATGTCGAAGTCGTCGTCGACGAAGACGATGAACCTCGCCTCCGGTCCGATCGGCGGCACGCTCCACAGATCTTCGCGATCACCGGTTCCGAACGCCAGGCCGAAGCGGTTGCGCTCCGGAATGAAGAAAGCCGACGGTGCGAAGTAGATCGGTGAGCCGCCGGTGTCGAAGATCGGGAAGGGATCCCAGGCCGCGGCGTCGACCCGGGGCGTGGTGAAGTTGACAGCGGTACCGGAAACGGTCACGCCGTGATCGTCGTCTTGTACGTCGGTGAACGTCTTGAAGTCCGAAGCGCGAATCAGCTCGTCGTTGGTGATCGGGTGACCGACCAGGGCCGGTACTGCGTCGCCGGTGGGCGTCTTGAGGTCGACCTTGTACATGATTCCGTCGGTGGTGCCGATGTAGACGACATCGAAGATACCGTCGTTATCGATATCCAGCACCGCCGGATCAGCCGGCGCGGAACCGGTGCCGGTACCGAGCTTGCGCTTGTAGACCGGGAACCCCGTCTCCACATCCACCATGTAGAGATAGGCGCCGCGCTGCTCGCTCGGATCGTTGTCGTCCTTACTGTCGGGGTCCATCCCACCACCGAAGATCGCCACATGTTTGGTGATCAGGTCCGTACCGCTTCCCGCGTCGCAGGAGACACCGCCGAGATCGCACATTTCGATCTGACCGACGACCGGTCGCGACCAAGCGTCACCCAAATCCGGGACACCGTGGCCGTTCGACAGAGATGGATCCTCGTCGAGATAGTAAGTTTCCAGATCGTTGATCGGATTGAGCGGCTCCTCGTCCAGCAGGCGGGAGTCGGTGAACGTCCACAACTCGGCCGGGAAGGGCAGATCCGCCAAAGCGGAGTTGCCACGGGTCGGACAGTCGGGATTGGCGATCAGCAGACCGTTGCTGTCTCTGGCCAGGCAGGACGGCGAGTACTCGAGGGCTTGCGGCTGGCCTTCGGCACAGCTCGATCCCAGGTCCTCGCAGGTCAGGAGCGTCAGGTCATCCGAAGATCTCTCCTTGACGACATCCGGCTGGGTGATATCGAGAGCAAAGTAGCCACTCTTGAAGTTCTCCACCCGTTCGGGCACCAGGAAATAGTCGCCGGCTTCGCGCAGACCTCCGATGACCACCGTTCGCCACACTCGGTCGGTCAGGGTCGACTGGCCGCCGATGTCATCTATCGGATCGATGAAGACATCATTGACCGTCACCGAGCCGTCCATCGAGTAGACGTGCCGCACGCCCTCAGCCTGCTCCTTGACGATCGGCATCACCAGCCGTGGCATATAGGAGAAGAGCTCTGTGCCGAAGCCATCGCCGAAGAGCTCCACCGTGTCGCTGGGGTCGGTGGTCGAGGTGTCGTCGACCACCTGGCGCACTCCGGTGTCGAAGAAGTGCATCTGGCCATCGTTGGCCGGCACCAGCAACATCCGGCGGCGCCAGACATGATCGGCGGTGAACCGCCGGTAGCCGCGATCCTCGCCGAAGTCCAACTGGTCCGGCGGGATGCAATTGCTCGGGATGTCCGTCCTCTGGGCGAGACCACATTGATCGAGGGCGAAGTAAGAGAAGTTACTCGGACCCGAGAGCGCCAGCGGGCTGGCATGGAAGATGTCCCCCATGACGAAAGAATCGTCGATCATGTCACCGTCAGTATCGCAGGCTTCTACATCACCAACGAATGGGTCCGATAGACCCTTCAATCCGACCGTCGTATTGATGACGTTGGCCAACCGCTCGCCGACGAAGCTGTTCGGTACGAGGTTGGTGGGATCCTCTTCGAGGTAGGTCTTCAGAGCGTTCTCGTTGAGAAAGACCTTGCCGAGATCCTCGACCCATTCCTGATCATCGGTATCGAGGTCACTGAACTCGTCATCGGCCTTGTCGCCGAGCACGTCGTCCGGCAGGTCGAGGAGCCGTGCCCTGACCGGTCGAGCAGCACCAGGGATTCCGCTGCCGGCGACGTGTTCCAAGCCGTAGAAAACGTTACGTGGCGGCTCGTCGGGCGCTAACGCGAGGTTCGTTGCGACCGTTTCGCAGAGGACGTCTCCGACCTCGAACAGGTGGCAGCCGGACTGGCGATTGTTGGCCGGCACCAGGGTATCCTCACAGACACGAGCCGTATCCGGTTGATCGTTCGCATCGAGCGGCAGAGGTTTGCGAAACGCGTCGATCCGGCCCGGCCAGAAGCCCGGAGCCGGAGGGTTGGGAGAGAGGGTCGCTGTGTCTTGCGGATCAAAGGGAATCGGCGTGAAGCTCGACAAGAAGACCTTGTCGGCGGAGGAGCTCTGAATCGCCGGAATCGACGCCGAGGCGAACGTTCTGTTGTCCGATTCAAGAGCCGTCAAGATGCTCTGCAGAGCTGATTGGAGCTCGGCCTGGTTGCGGGCGATGAAAGCCGTGCCGGTGCCTCCGGCGTCTGCCATATCGTCGAGACCGTCTTCGTCCCGGTGAAAGTCGTTGGGGTCGACCTCGGGTACGCCGAAGCCGACCACGAAAGTAAGGACCTCAGGATCCGCCGGATCCACCGCCAGCTCGGAGATCTCATTGGTGGGGTCGGTGAGGATCGGGTCCGAGCACGCGCATTGGAAGGCACCACCGGTCTTACAGAAGCCGATCGGAGTGGTCTCCGGGATCGCGGGACAGAAGTCGAAGAAATCGGAGTCGTGCCAGTGGCATCGATCGAAGCCATCGGTGACCAGAATCACAACTTTGCGCCGGCAGGCGAACTCCTCGTCTCGCTTCGGTGCCTGCACGCTCCATTGGCTGTACCAGGTATCGAAGTCGTTGATCGACTCGGCCAGTGGCGTCGAACCGTAAGCGATCAACGGTCTCTGATTGGTGTCCTTCAACCGCAAGCGGCGGGAGTAAGGCAGATTCTCGTTGTCGCCGTCGTTGCCGGTGATCGACGTGTCGATCTCGTCTGCAAAGTACCTGGCAACGCGAAAGTCAGGCACGTCCACGCCCGATGCGACCACATTCGGCGCCAAGCGCTCTTGGATCGTGTCGTCGTAGCGAGTCTGCCAATCCAAAGGAACGAAATCCCCGAGATCGTAGAAGTCCTCCCTCGACGAGTTCGGCATGCCATCGAAGTCCCAGTCGGTGCCGCGGATGTCCTGGGTGGTCGGCCAGAGCACATTGTGATCGAACCAGGTATCCTGCGACGTGGCCGCGATGGCCGGCGGACCCGTGACCGCGAACGTATCGTCATTCACCTCCATCCCAAAGCACGAATTGATCTCGAATCCGAGATTGGAGAAATCATCGCCAGCGAAGATGTTGCGCTGGTTGGAGAAGAACCCCCCTTCCTGCATTGGCTGACGCGAAGTGGTGTTGTCCCAGGCCCCGTAGTCGCTGACCAGGTCGAAATAGACCGGCGTCGACGTCGGCGTGCAGGTAGCGTCATCACACGGGAAGACCTCCACATCGGCGGCAAAGATCTCGTCACCGAAGTCGAAACCGGCCCTCGGCTTGTAGCGCACCACCATCGTCGTACCGCTGGACACCGAGGGTTCCTGGTTCACCCGATACCAGATGTCGGTCTCGTAGGTCCCTTTGAAGCCGAGCTTGGGGATACGGTTGGCGCGGGTCCTCTCCCACTCGTCGGTCACGTCCGCCGGGTAGGTGCTATTACAGCCGATGACTTCTTCGATGGAGAAGAGAACACTGTTCTCGCAGTCCCAACCGTCGCCATAGCCCTCACCGGGGGCGCGAAATGTGCCGGATGCCGGCGTAGCCGTGGAGTCCAGGCTGTAGTTGCCGAAGACGATCTCGTCGCCCTCTTCGAGGAAGACATGCGTCTCCGGGGGTGAGCCAGGAACGGTCAACACCGGCAACGAGACGTTGTTCGGTGGATCCGCGTTATCCTGGGTCCGCACCCGGTAGAGCCAATGTTTCATCTGCATCCGCAGATTGTCTTGTTGGTAGTGACCGAAGCCGAAATGGACCGTTTCGACGGAATCCAGCGCTTCGTACATCGCTTCCTTGGCCTGATAGAACTTCGAGCTCGGATCGTCGCCATTGAGCGACGCGTAGCAGTCGCCGAGCGGACAGATCGGCTGCTGGCACCGGAACCCCCTCTCGAGACAAGCGGGGATCACGATCCGAGTCCAGCGGACGGCATCGGCGAGGACGAAATTGTTGGCAGCCTCGTTGCGAATCTCGACTTCGCCGTTGGCCGACGACAACTCGTAGGTCCCGAGCAGGTTCCAGCCATCGAACTGGGTTCCCGCACCGGAATCGACGCTGGCGCGCTGATCGACCACCACCGTATCGACACCGCCATCGTGGGTAATGTCGACCATGACGTTGGTGGCGCGGGAGGAAAGGCTGGGCGGCCACGACATCCAAACCTGGTACGTTCCGGCATTTGTGATGGTCGGATCGTAAACGATGCTCTTGTACGGACCGGTCCGGCCGTCGTTACGATCATGCATGTAGTCCGAACCCTTGAAGGGGGGTGTGGAGCTGACGCTGTTGCGCCAATCGGGGCTGTTGCCGTTGACACCGTTGTCGCCCGGAATCGTCGTCACCGAGCCGCCGCCCGCGATGATCGTGCCATCGTTGTCGAGAATGATCTGCTCTTCGAAATTCGTCGAGGGATCCACCGTATCCGACAGGGCATAGTCGAGACAACCGAAGCTCGGACAGAGCTCGGCACAGGTATCGTTGTCATAGGTGCACTCCCGGGTGCACATCGAATCGAAAGGATCAATGTCCTCGAAGGTGTCCTCCTGGCCACACCTCGGTGTCCAGTTCATAGACCCCGAAGTGTCCAAGAGAACAAAAGCATAGGGGCCTGCGGCTGCGGAACCGCTCTCTCCCAGCAAATAGCGGTCGTCGGCGCTCAGGCCGCCGGCCGTCAGCAAGGCGACAGCCAATCCTAGAACGACGGCTGTCGACGAAGGTTTTAACACCGGTATGCGCAACATTTCGACTCTCCCTCGAGCCACTCGGGCTCGTCTTCTCGGCAGAACTTCCTTGACGGTCACTGGCTTTCTAACACCAACCGATTCGTGGGCCGGTTAATCTCGGTTCACGGTGGTGGCGGCGCGATCAGGTCGAGGTGCGGCGGATGCGGTTCGCAGCCCAGTACCTCGGGGTGATCGAAGGCGTCGATCAGCGTAGCGGACTCGAGGGCTTGCAGCGGTGCGCTGTAGAACGCGATCTCGACCTCTTCTTCCGCCTGGGTGGTGAATAAATCGGAGATGTCGTCGAGCTCCTCGCCCTGCTCGCGAGGCACCTGTCGCGCCGGGGTCTGCTGCCAGGCACCGCGAATCGCCCGGCCACCGCCACGGAAGAATCCCGCATAGAGCGTGTCCTCGCGCCCTGCATTGGCTTTGGAGTAGGGCGCGACGTTGAAAGCGAGGGGGTAGAGGTGGGTCGTGTCGACGGAGTACCCCAAAGTCTGCAGGCCCACCTGGCGGTCCGACCCATCTTGTTCTGAGGCCACGAGCCCCAGGCATTTGCTGTCGGTCGCGTTGGCGACCATCAGCTGGCTGATCGACGTGGCAGGCGCCATCTCGGCGACAACCTGCGTCTCGCTGATCACCTGCTCGTTACCGCCGATCAGCATCTCGGTCTCCGTCACCAGGGCCAGCGACAGGCCGATGACGGTCAGCATGACCAAGACCATCAGCGCGACGACGAAGACGCTGCCTCGCTCGCCTTCTCGGTAGGACGTCACCGCTCGCGTCGTACGTCTCATTGCAGACTCCTCATCTCGACAACGGTCTGTAGCCAGCGGCGCCGAAATCTCTTCTCCTCGGCACTGTTGAGCGCATAGGTCTGACCTTCGACCACGAAAGGCGTGCCGCGATTCTGATCCTCGATCTCGACCAGGTTCGGTCCGACGTAGTCACGGTCGACGAATCGCCCCTGCACCAAGGTGTTGATGCGAAGGTAGTGAAACTCGAGGTCGGTGTCGTACCAGGTGTCTTGTGCTGCGCCCGGCGTGCCGACCGGTGCGGTGTAGTTGCGCGGCGCGCTCGCCGAAACAGTGTCTCCGGGGTCGTTGAACAGAATCTCGTCCGAGTCGTCATTCTCGTCCGTGATCAGGCCGTAACCGGCGGTGCCGATGGCATCGGCATCAGCAGCCATGGAAATCTGCAGATCGAGCACATTGTCGGCAATGTCGACCCGGTCGATCATTTCATCGGTGCCGGGAAAGAAGGAGGCGCGGGAGAGCACCGGTGTCAACCGGGTCGTCGTGTCTCCGGGCACCTCCCACTCGGTGCGGACGAAAAATCGGTACTCTTCGAGCAGTCCGATCGATCCGATCTTGGTCGGCAGCTCGAGCTCGACGGCCGGCGGGCCCGGACTAACCGTCAGCGTCGTGCGGTTGCTCTCGCCGGCAATCAGCGACGTCCCGGTCGACAGGTCGGCATAGGACGAACCGTAGCCGGCTTCGTCCGGATCGAGGAGGATGTTGAACTGAATGCAATCCGGGATGTCGGACGTGTCGGTGTCGTCGTGGACGTCCAGATTCGGGCAATCCTCCGGCGTTAGGTCGGCGTTGGTCGTGTTGGCAAAGTCAAAAGCCGCGATCACGTAGGCGTTGGGATTCACGGTATCGCGCATGATCAGCGCCACAGGCTCCGAATCAGTCTTGGCATCCAGCAGACGATCGGAGAGCTCGTCGATATCCTGCGGATAGTCCCAAAACGACCGGCCGGACGTACGCGCCCTTTCCGGCAGAGTGATCTGGCCGGCGAAAACATCGGTCGACGTATCCACCCAATTCTCGATGTCGATCGGTGGATCGACGTAGTACATCGGCGTCGTGAGAACGCCGCGCACGATGAGCACGTCGCTGCCCGGCAGCACGTCGTCATCGCCCTGGTCGGAAGCGCCCGGGTTGACGACGCCGATGATCGTCGCCGGGTCGACATTGTTCCTCAAGGCCAAGGCGTAACCCGAGAGAGGGAAGGTACCGAAAGTCTCATAGATCGGGCTGGTATTGTTGGGTTGACCGGTCGGCAGATTGAGCATCGTGACCGGTAACCCACCATGACCGGCTCTCTTGGCGAAACGAATCAACTCCGCCTGGGCGACACGTTGACTCTGTTGCAACTCGGCGACGTGTGTCTGCTCCCGCGCCAGGCGCGCGCTGCTGTCGAAGACGATCAACAAACCGATCAGGATCTCCGCCATGATGACCAGCGAAACCAAGAGCTCGACGAGCGAAAAGCCGGCTTGCCTGGAAGCCCCTTTCACCCTGCGCGATCGTCGAATCTTCTCGAGCATGTTGTTCTCCGTCGGCGACTACGATCAGTAGACGCGGAAATGCCCGACGGTCATCCGTTGACCGGCGGCGAGCGGCAGCCCCTCGCGATCTTCGACGAGAGAGACGCGGAATTCGGTCATGTGGGCGTTGAACAGATCGCCGTCAGCGTCGGTGGTCAGCGGCGAGTCGAAGAGGCGCGGATCGCCCAGAGTGCTGAGCGTCACTCCATCCACATCGATAGTGGTATGGATATCGGCGAAAGAGTACTTGCGAATCGCTAGGTCGCGAGTCCACAAGGTCAGCCCTTGCGGAGTTGCCGCTGCAGCGATCCAGTCACCGTCGCCCAAGAGTGCCGGGTTGTCCTTGTCCTGGAAGAGCGGTCCCGTATCCCACTTGAGAGACGCGAGCTGCAAGACGTTCTGACCGGGCGTCACGAGGTCCCAGTCCGGCCGGTTGATCGGCGCCTGACCCACCTCTTCGAGCTCGGCAGTTGTGAAGGTCGAGAGCTGGCTCGAGCGGCCACCGCGGGTGTTGCTCTCCAAGGCGCGCATGAACAGTGGCAGGATGCTGACCGCGACCACCAGCAGCAAAGCCGCTGCGAAGAGTCCCTCGAGCAGCGAGAATCCGGCCTCGGCCGATGGAGTTCCAGAAGCCCGGTTGTTATATCGATTTTCGGTCGTCATCCACTGCTCCTCCGAGTTCTGAGTCAATTGCCCCTCCGTGTTCTCGAGGATCAATACCAGGTCCAAGTTTTGTTGGCCGTCGCCGCACTCGGCCTCTCAAAGGGTCCTGCGGTACCCGTCGGCGAATCGGCGGCCTTGAGATATTTGCGAATTTTCGGTTGACCACCGAGAGTCACGAGACCGATCTCGATGATGTTCTCTCCGCCATCGAACAGACAGACTCTACCTATCGTTTCGGCTGAGCCTCTCGTGTTGAAAATCAGCGGTTCGTTCTCACAGACACTCGAGTCGAGAGTGTAGATGTAGGCTTCGAGATCCGTGAACTGGTGAATGAAGGCCGTCTGTGTCACCAGTGGCGATTCCTCCATGATTCGCAGAATATGCACCTCGTCACCAACTACCTCGACCGAATGGGGTTTCTTCTCTTGATCCGGACCTTCGTTTTCCGCACCTTTGATCGCCCGCTGCCTGGCCTGGTTCATCAAATTCACGACGTTTTGCGCCGCGCCCATGAGTTTGACTCTCGACAGCTGGTTCAACAGAGCCGGGAGGCCAACCCCGGCGACAATCCCTATGACGCCGAGCACCACCAGGAGCTCCATGATCGAAAAGCCGGACGAGCGCGCACGGGTACGGACCGATCGGGACGAGCGACGAACGAGCTTTCTCCGCAACATGATCTTCCTCGTTAGCAATTGTCGTACCCAGACTTGGAGAAACTGTTGATCTCCAATCATATCAGTAGTTGGCCAGGATTCCTCAGCCCATCGAGGGATCGGTCCGCAAGGGTGATTCGTTACCTTTGGTAACGGATTTGCCACGCGGTATCCAAAGCGTTGCCCGGGTGCCGCCGCCCGATCGATTCTCCAAGGCGATTCGCCCGGCATGGAGCAAGACGATGCGGCGGGTCAGCGCCAGGCCCAGCCCGACGCCGCCGGAGCGCTCGGTGAAGAAAGGATCGAAGAGCTTGTCCTTGGCCGCGGCGGACAGACCCTCCCCGCGATCTTCGATGCGGATCTCGACCCCGCCCTCGCGGCTCTCGATCCGCGCCACGACAGGCTCTGCGGCGCCGGCCCGCTGGCTCGCTTCCACTGCATTGGACAGGACGTTGCGCAGCGCGCGCTCGAGCAATTGCGGATCGCCCCGCACATCGAGCGCCGCGGTGTCTGCGCTGGCAGCCTGCACGGCTTCCGCCTGTACCGTGACTGTCGGCACCGTGCCCTGACCCAGCGACGGGTCAGCAGCGGCACGATGAAGCAGCTTCAACAGGTCGACATCGTCGAGGCGCGCGCTGCCGGGCCGAGCAAAGGTCAGGAAATCTTCCAGCACCCGATGGAGGTGATCGCTCTCGCGACCAATTTCTCCCAGGTAGTCCCGAATCGATTCCTGGTCCGGGCTGCGGTCGATCAAGGTGAGGTAGCCGCGCAGGGTGGCGACACTGTTGCGCAGCTCATGGGCGATGCCGGCGGTCAGCTCGCCGAGCTGCGCCAGACTGTCGGCCAGCTGCTGCTCCTCGATCTCTTGCTTGACTTGGGTCAGGTCGGTGAACATCACCAAGATACCGCGCAAGATCGCATCGTCGCGGCGCAACGGATGCGCGGTCACGCCAAGCGTACGCTCGCCGCTCGACGATTGGATGGCACATTCGACCCGCTGCACCGACTGCTGCTGGCGGATCGCTCGCTCGAGCGCCTCCACCAACTGATGATGGTCGCCGAGCACTGTGGCGAGAGGCGCCCCGACGTGGATTGGCGGCAGCTCGAGCAAGGCTCGTCCGAGGTCGTTCAGCGCTAGGACGGCGCCGCGCGCATCGAGCAGCAACACGCCGCTCTCGAGACTCTTGGCCAGGGTTCTCTCGAGCGCTTTGAGATCGTCGAAGTCGGAGGATCCGACAGCCGGCTCGGCCAGCACCTCGAGCGCCTTCTCGAACGTCTCGATGAGGAAGACCACTTCGTCCTGCGATTCCGGGACCTCCTGGCCCGCGTCTCGGGCGCGCTCCACCAGGCGATCGAAGGGCGCCAGAAAACGCCGCAAGGAGAAGAGCAGCAAGAGAGTGATGGTCCCATTGACTGTCAGCATGACCGGGGTCAGGATGCCGAGGCCCTGCTGGCGGCTGCGCAGCAGCGTCGCCGGCAGCTCGACCCGCACGGCGAGCGTCTGCTCCCCGCGCTTGAAGCGCGCGATACCGGCCACCGGCCCGCTGGTGGACTCGGCCTCCGGGTCGCGTCGTAGCGACGGGCTGCCCGGTGACGCCACCCCGACTCGGAGGTCGCCGTCCGGATCCAGAATCGCCACATTCGCCGCCTGCGGTAATCGGCGGCGCAAGGCGTCCTCCCCGGGCAGGCTGCGAGCCGACATGAGCTCGCTGGTCAGCGAACGCGCCAGCTGACGCGCTTCGACTCGGCGCTCTTCGAGCAACAAGTGGACCGCGCCACGATAGGCCAACAAGGCGTAGGTCGAGAGCAAGACGAGCAGCAACAAGGCGCCCGGCAGCAAAACCTGGAAGTCGCTCCGTGGCGCTGCTCGCAGCCCGCGCCAGAAGCTCATGGTGCGGGTGCGACGCCCTGCTGCCCCACCAGGGCGTCCAATCCGCTGATCCGAAGGTAGGTCTCGAACAGCTCGGCGCTATAGAAGAGCGACAGGATCGCCCCCACGGCCAGGAAGAAACCGAAGGGGAGCTTCGATTGAAGGCCGCCGCGGCCGGCCACCATCAAGCCGAGCCCCACTGCGGTCCCGCCGATCGAGCCGAGGAGCAGGGTGCCGACGACCCCTTGCCAGCCGAGGAAGGCACCGACCATGGCCAGCATCTTGACGTCGCCGAAGCCCATACCGTGGACACCGCGCAACCAGTACCAACCCCAGCTCAGACCGGCCAACAAACCGGCACCGAGCGCCACGCCGATGAGCGCCTCGGCTAAGGTGCTCCACGGGATCCACGGCTGCAGGACCAATCCGACGACGATACCCGGTTTGGTGATGACGTCCGGCAGGATGTAGTGCTCGAGGTCGATCATCGCCAGGACGATCATCGCAGCGGCAAATGCCGCAGCGATCACGGCGCCGGCGGAGAGGTCGAACTGACGGTAGCTCAGAA
>JBCCGX010000163.1:0-12435 GCA_039029035.1 Acidobacteriota bacterium
CAAAGTCGGCATCAGCCACAAGGCGCCGAGGAACGAGACCGGCACGCCCAGGGCGACCCACGCGGCCAATCGCAGCTCGAGAAACAACGCCAACACCAGCAGCACCAGCGCGAGACCGAGAAAGCCGTTGCTGATCAGAGTCTCGAGTCGCCCGCTGAGCAGCCGAGTGTCGTCTTGCCAAACCGTGATGGCGATGCCATCGGGCATGCGCGGGCGCTTGTTCGTAACATAGGCCTTGACCCGCTCCGCCACTTCCGTGACTTGCTGCTCGCCGACCCGGTAGACCTGGACCAGAACCGCCGGCTGGCGATCGAAGCGCGCCGACTGCCCAGTATCGGCAAAGCCGTCGACCACCGTCGCCACTTCACCAAGGGTGATGCGGGTGCCGTCTTCGCGGGTCAGGAGGATGAGCTCTTCGAACTCCCGGCCGCGGTAAGCCTGGCCCTCGACCCGCAGTAGAACCTCGCCGCTCTCGGTGCGCACCGAGCCCCCCGGCAGATCGATCGAAGCCTGGCGGACCGCCGCCGACACCTGATCGAAGGTGAGCCCGTACCGACGCAACTGGCTCTCCGAGACCTCGATCGAGATCTCGTAGGGCCGAACCGCCACCAACTCGGCTTGGGTGACGCCAGGGAGCGAGGCGATATCGTCCCGGACCTGCTCTCCCAATCGCCGCAGGGTCCCCTCCTCTGCCGGACCTGAGATCGCCACGCTCAGCACCAGGCGCCGCAGCACGACCTCCTGCACAATCGGTCGTTCCGCCGCCTCGGGAAAGGTATCGATGGTATCGACCCGGGCCTTGACATCATCGAGCGCGGCTCGCACCTGGCTACCAGGCAAGAGCTCGATCGTCACAACACCCAGCCCCTCCGTCGCCACCGACCTCACGCGCTTGACAACTTCGAGATCCTGCACCTGCTCTTCGATGCGGACACAGATCGCTTCTTCGACCTCTTCCGGCGAAGCACCCGAGTACTCGACGGACACCGAGATCAGATCCGACGCGAACTCGGGAAAAACAGTCTTACGGACCTCCAGGAGGCCAATCAAGCCGCCGAGAAAGATCAAGCCCATCAGCAGATTTGCCGCGACGCTGTTGCGCGCAAACCAACTGAGTAGAGTGTTCAAAGCTGATGAGGGTCCGCGTTGGCCGGGTCGGCAGGGTCTCGGACGGGCCCGATGTCTCGGACGGGCCGATGGTAAGCGAGCCCCAAATTGTTGATCCCGATCCGGGAGAAGTCAAGGCAAAAGGACCGGGCCCTGGGACCCGGTCCTTCAGTCGCACCGTTGGGAGCCTAGTTCTCGACCAGGAACGCGATGATCGCGCTGATCAGGAAACGTCCCTTCTCGTGCGACGAGATCACCCCGGCATCGCGTAGCTCGTGCAGGGCGCCACCGACACAGGCGTAGTACTCCACGAAGTTGGCCCAGTCCTCCGTGAAACTGCAGGGGATCTCGGGAAAAGTGATCGCCTCGTCCCGCCGCACGCCGTAGAGGCGATTGCGCACCCCGCCCGGCCACCAGACGTCGACCCGGCCACGCCGCGCGCGCTCGAGCCCGAAGACCAGCTCCAAGCTGTCTTGCGACGCATAGCTCGAGCCGCCGAGCACCGGCTTCATCGTCTTCTTGCCGCGCGACGTACGGAACTGGACAACACCGCCGATCCCACTGCGGTTGACCGTACCGCCGCTGGTCAGGCCGACCGTCCCGAGGAGCTCGACCGTCGCCGAGCGATTGCCGTTACCGCCGCTGTTGAGCTCGACCGACAGGGTGCCATTATCGAACACGACGCCACTATAGGCAGTGAGCAGGGGCGTCGCCGTCGGCAGGAAGAATTGGTTGTACTTGCCGCCGTCGAACGGTGAGCCCCAGTTGTGGTTGTAGGTCGATGACGGCTCTGGTGCCGGCAGATCGAAATTCGACACCGAAACAATGTCGGAGAAACCGTCGCGGTCGAGATCACCCATCGCCACGCCTTGGACCGTCCGGCGTTCGTGGTCTGTCGAGCCGGCGAGGGCGGCGCTGTCGTAGGTAAACTGGGCGTTGCCGTCGTTCTGTAGGATGATCCCCGGCGCAGTCTGCACCACTGGCCCAGGCAGCAGTCCGCCGTGATAAATGATGTCGAGATCTCCGTCGTTGTCATAGTCCTCCATCGAGGTGCCCCAACCGAAGGGGTTGGCGACGATCGAACCCAGACCCGGGTCGGTGAAGACGCCGCCCGGACCGCCGAGGTACCAGCGCGAGCTCATGTCGCCGAGCTGATAATTGACGAAATCCCCGTACACCGGATCGAGCGGCGTCAGTAGGGTCGTCGCGTAGTCCCCCAGATTGGTCCCGAAGAGGTCGAGATGGCCGTCGGCGTTGAGGTCACCGAATGACAAGCCCATCCAGGCGCCTGCCCGATTGAGCTGCGCCGACACCGTGAGATCGGTGAACTGGCCGCTGCCGTCATTGTCGAATACATGGATCAAGCCGCGATCCGTGCCGCCATCTCGCGCCAGGGGCACACCCGCCTGGTCTTCGGCCGTGATGATGTCGATATCACCATCGAGGTCATAGTCCAACATACCCGCTGCCCAGGTCACGCCGGGCGAGCCTTCGAAGCCGGGCGGGAATCCTTCCTGGTCTTCGATACCTGAGGTCGCACTGATGTCCGTGAAGACATTGCCACCGGTGTTGCGGAACAACTGGCTGTGCTGATTGAAAGCGAAAGGCTCCGGCGTGCCGGTGGCCAGCTGGGTGCTCATATCGAGGCAACAGTTGGCGACGTAGACATCGAGCAGCCCGTCGTTGTCGATATCGCCGAAGGTGCAGGCGACCGAGCTCTTGACGTCGTTGCTCAAACCGCTCGAAGACGAGAGGTCGGTAAAGGTGCCGTCACCATTGTTTTCAAAAAAGGTATTGGTGCCGAAGGCGCCGAGGACGAAGAGATCCTCGTCACCATCGTTGTCCGTGTCACCGAAGCAGACGCCGGTACTGTCCTCCGCCGTCAAGGCGACACCAGCGCTGACTGCGACATCGATAAAGGTCGTCTGACCGGTCTCGGCCAGCTGATTGGCAAACAGACTGTTGCTCGCCAGCGGCCCGTTGGTGACGTAGAGATCCAGGTCACCATCCTTGTCGTAGTCGAAGATAGCCACCCCCGGAGCACCGCGTGACTTGAGCGGCGTCAGCCCGATATCAAAGAAGAAAAAGACTCCGGTATCGCGGATACCGTCCCAAATCGCTTCGCTATCCGACGGCACTCGGCTGTAAGCCAGCCCGGCGCCGCCGCCGGTCGCGATGTCCTGGAACACAACACCTCCGTCCGCCCATCCCTGTGGACCCAGCAGCAAGGAAGCAAGTCCCCACACCAGTAGCACCACCCCGCGACCCGACTTGCTTCGATCCCAAACAGTCCATGTTTCTGTGCACTTTCCCATTGGACACCTTTCCCACCGTTTGGAGATGCTCTGCGGCCCAAAAGAGCCGGCTGAAAGAGCAGCTCCTGGTCAATTTCACGACGGCTTGCCAGGCAGCCCCATCAGCGCCATGGCAAAGGCGGGAGATCCCGCCGGCCGTCTCCGGCGCCGAATTTACCGGACTCCGATCGTCCCCAGACCGATCGGCTCGACGCCAGACAACTTCAATACGAACGGCGAACTGCACGATAGGTGCCAGGCTCCTGCGCCGTCATCGGATCGGCCTCGACGGTCGAAGATCCGTCTGGGCCTTGGGTCTTCCGTTCAGACGCTCATCCCGCATTCGACGCCCTTTGTCCCCTCTGAACAGCGACGCAGCCGCCTTCGCCGACCGCCCAGTCGCTCGCCGGATCAAAACTCCGGCGCTCCTTCGCAACGAGACCGATGTTGGCACCGACTGCCCACTTCGTTGGCAGACGGAAGGAGGCTCGCCGGCTGCGGCGAGCTTCGCTAGCCACCGAGCGAGGACGTCTTCGGCATCGCGAGCTGCCGATGCAAAGCTCGCCGGCTGCGGCGAGCTTCGCTAGACTACGCTCCGGCTGAGCATTCCACTCGCACCTTCGACTCGTGGCGTCACCTCCGCCACTTCACCAGGGCCACCATGCAGAACCATTCCACGCTGAGCGACAACGAGCTGCGCAACCTCATCCGGCGGGTCTTTCGCCCGACGCCGAGCGATACCCGGATTGCCGTTCTGACGGATCTCCCGGAGATGCCGACCGACGACCTGCCCGACTGGCGGCAGCGCCGCGAGCTCGCCTTGGATTGGACCCTCCGGCTGCGGCGCGCCACCGCGGACCTGGGGCTGGGGGGAGCCGACCTCTATCTTTACCCCAACGTCGGTAGCAACAACGCCGACCTGCCACCCAGCGCCTGGCCCCACCTGGAGGGATCGCTGCCGGCGGGCTCCAACGACCTCGCTCGTGCAACCGCCCAGCCCTTCGAGCAGATCTTCACTGACCACAGCATCCTACTCGCTCCGACCCGCTACTCCACCACAGCCCCACTCAAGCTCGCCGCGGCACGTCACGGTTTCCGCGCCGCGACGATGCCGGGCTTCTCCCCCGCCATGATTCCGGCACTGCGACTCGACTACACGGAGGTCGACCGCCGCGTACAACGCCTGAAGAGCCTTCTCGACCGCGCCGTCTCGGCCTACTTCCGCTTCGAAACCGACTCCGGCACGGCGATGCTCGAGCTCGATCTCAGGCACCGCAAGGCGCACGCCTCGAGCGGTCTGGTGACCCGACCGGGTACCGCCGGCAACCTACCCTCCGGCGAGGCCTACATCGTCCCCTACGAAGGGGAGCAGCCCGGCGACGCCAGCCGCTCGGCCGGCATTCTGCCGGTGCAAATGGGCAATGAAGTCGTCCTTTTCCGCATCGCCGCCAACCGTGCCATCGGCGTCGACTCCGATGGACCCAAGTCACGCGAGCAGGCGCGCTACCTGGCACGCGAGCCGGCCTACGGCAACCTGGCGGAGCTCGGTCTCGGTGTGCTCGACGACTTCGGCATCCAACCGATCGGCACCATACTTCTCGACGAGAAGCTCGGCCTGCATATCGCCTTCGGCCGCAGCGACCATTTCGGTGGCCAGGTCGGCGTCGCTCAGTTCAGCTCGCCGGCCGCGGCGATCCATCACGATTGGGTCTACCTCCATCAGACTCAGCCCTTGGTTCAAGTGCGCAGTCTGGTCCTCGAGATGGCCGACGGCGACTCCATCCCATTGATGCGCGATCAGGCGTACGCTCTCTAGACTCAGCCAAAGCAATGAACGAGACCAGCGGTAGCTCTCGCCGCGTCGTCGTCGCTCTCGGCGGCAACGCGATCACTCGGCCTGGCGACGACGGCAGCGTCGGCCAGGACTATGCCAATCTCAAGCGCAGCCTGGAAAGTGTCGTCCACCTGGTCGAGCGGGGCGACCAGGTGGTCCTCACCCACGGCAATGGTCCCCAGGTCGGCAATCAGATGATCCGCGTCGAGCTGGCTCGCGGCCAAGCCCCGGACCTCCCCCTCGACCTGATGGTCGCCGATCTGCAGGGCGGGCTCGGTTACATGATCGAGCGGGTGCTGCGTAATCTCTTCCTGCGCCATGGTATCGAGCAGTCGGTCTGCGCTCTGCTGACTTTGGTGGAAGTCTCGGTCGACGACCCGGCCTTTGCCGACCCGTCGAAGTTCGTCGGTACTTTCTATGCCGCAGACGAGGTCGAGCAATTGGTCGCCGAGCGTGGCTGGCTGCTGAAAGAAGACAAGGGTCGTGGTTGGCGCAGGGTCGTACCATCACCAGATCCGATCGGCGTCGTCGAGCGCGATCTCATCGGCACCCTGATCGACGCTGATGCTTTGGTGATCGTCACCGGTGGCGGCGGGATTCCGGTGGCGCGCAGCGAAAGCGGTGCCCTTCGAGGCGTCGAAGGGGTCATCGACAAGGACCTGGCCTCGGCAGTCCTCGCCGGTGAGCTCGACGCCGACGAACTCTACATCCTGACCGCTGTGGAGCAGGTCGCCCTCGACTTCGGCACACCGCAGGAGCGCCCCCTGAGCTCGCTCACCGTAGTCGAGGCCAGGGCCCACCTCGCCGCCGGTCAGTTCCCTGCCGGCAGCATGGGACCGAAGATCCAGGCCGCTTGCCGCTTCGTCGAGGGTGGCGGCCAGCGCGCCCTGATCACCGACATCTTCACCCTCGTCCCCGCCCTGGCGGGCGAGACGGGAACCTGGATCACACCGTAGCCGGCCAACAAAGACCTCACTTCGCCATCATCGGCCACAACAGATCGCCAGACGGACCCTTCTCGTCACGGTCTAGAACTTCTATCCCATGACGAAGACAGTTTCCGTCAGGACCGAAGAGCCCAGCCTCATGACAGAACGGTTTTCGTCAGGACCCAAGGCTCCAGTCAAGTGACGGAAGCCGTTTTCGTCAGGACCCAAGGCTCCAGTTAGATGACGAGAACCGTTTTCGTCAGGACCCAAGGCCCCAGTCAAGTGACGCGAACGGTTCGGGTCAGTGCCTAGCCGTTTGTTGTGGTGACGCGAAGACTCCGGACCGCGGCGCATCAGGAGTTGTCAGGCTGGGACCGCAACGCCGCGTGACGCTCTCGCGCAGCACGAAGCTGGTAGTGCTTGCGCCGCCTGCGATAGGTGCGGGCGCTGCCCTTGTTGCCACAGCGTGCGGTGCACCACTTGGCCGAGCGGCCGTTCGAGAAGTCATAGAAGGCGCTGCGACAGGGCTTGTCGATACACAGCTTGAGCCGTGGCCAATGACCGTCGCGATGCGCCAGGGCGACGATCTCGAAAAGGCGCGCCAATGCCTCGTCCAGGCCGCCTGAGGCCGGCACGAGGGTCGCACCGCCCACACCTGCAAATCGCACCCTGAGCGTCGCAGCCGACGCCGCAAGGTCGAGCCGTTCGACCGCCTCAGGCGCCGGCACCTGCCCCCGGTTGGCGCGCACCAGGGCGCGCAAACCGGCGCGGATCTCGAGCATCCGCTCGAGGTCCGTCGGCCCGAGCTCACTACCGCGGCTCAGTAGGGTCCAATGCATCAGCCAGTCGGCCAGCGCCCGCGGACTCACCAACTGTTCAGTACGCTGGTCTATACCCGCCGTATTGAGCAACGCCTGGACGATCCGCAGATCCCCTGGCGCCGGCTCCAAACGCGATCTCCAGCGCGGATCGGGTGGTCCCTTCTTCCTTGGCATGGTGGTGACGATATCACTCTGTAGCGTGAGAGCCTCTCGGGCGATGACCACTCTCCGGGCCAGCGGTGGCGTATAAGCTTGCGCCATGGAATCGAACCGACCCCAGGTCGATGCCTGGCTGCTGGCGGTCGTGGCGCTGGCCGGCACGGTGGTGAGCTGCATCGCGATGAGTCGCTGGGCGCCGGATGCGGCGGTGGCGTTTCCTTCCCGCGAAGCAGCGGTCAGCCGCGCCTTCGAAGATGCCGAGGCACTGGGCTATCGGGTCGCTGGTAAGCCGCGGCTGCAGCTCTCGGCGGGCTCGCGGGCCGTGACGTCACTGGCCGACTTGCAGGTGCTGGTGGAGAATCAGCCCAATGTGGAGCTGAGGCGGCGGCTGCTGCAAGCAGCGCCGCCGATTCGGCTCGGGGTCAGGTTCTACGACGCGGTCGGCGGCGAAGGCGTGCCCGACACGCTGCTTTTGGAGTACGACGGCCGGGCGACGCTGGCGGGGGCAGCGTTCGCCGCCGACCGTTTCCTGAGCCGAGGTCCCCGCCCTTTCGCCCAGGCGCCGGGGCCGGAGTTCGCCGATCGGGCGGCAGAGCTGCTCCTCGGCAAGCCGCCGCCGGCCCCGATCGAGGCCCGTGTCCTCGAGACTGTAGAGCGGGTCTATAGCCCTGGCGGCGCCGAGCCAGCGGCCTATGTGTCCTTGTCTGCCAACACCCGCTGGCTGGCCCACCGGCAGCCGATCGGTGAAGCACTCCTAACCTACTCCGTCCGTCGATTCATCTCGCCCGGTGAGCAGATCCGCTTCTACAGTCTGATCGCCATCGGCCTGCTGGCGCTCGCTGTCCTCCTCTGGCGCCTGGCGAAGCGCCGGGCTGGCTTCGGCCAAGCACCCGCCTTTGCAGCCCTGTTGATCGTCGGCCTCTTGCCGTCGGTAGCCTTCCTCACCGAGCCGACGTCGGTGGTCCTGATCTGGCTCTACTTTCTGCTCTCCCTGCTCGGCGTGCTGCTGGCGTGGACGGTGGCCGAAGCAGAGCTGCGAGAGGTCCGAGGGGCCGCCACAGAGCACTACGATCGCCTGCTGGCACGCCGTCCTCTGCGCGCTACGGGCGGCGAGATGCTGGCGGGCTTCGCCATCGGCTGCGGTCTCTCGGGCCTACGCGGTGCCGGCGGTGAGCTTGCGGCACAGTTTGGCGGCGGTTACAGCAACGTACTGACGATCCTGCCGGATCAATGGGCCCTCGGCTCGCCGTTGTCGCAAGGCCTGATCCTGGCCGCCGCGACGTGCCTGCTGGTCAGCTTCGGCGGGCGGCTGGCGGGGCGCCTCGGCGGAATCGCCGGGGCCACCTTCGCCGCCGCGCCCTGGTCCCTGGTCATGTCCGTCGCACCACTCACCTGGGCCCTCGGTCTCGGCTTGATCGCGTCGCTGGCGGCCGGCTGGGTGCTGTGGCACCGCGGCCTCCTGGCGTTGGCGGTGGCTTCGGTGACCGCCTTGTCCCTACCCACCGCCTGGATCGGTTGGTTGGCCTTTCCGCTGCAGCCGGCGATCCCTCTGGTCGCCAGCCTGCCGCTGCTAGTCCCTCTCGCCGGGGGTCTGTTGCTGTGGAAGGCGCCTCGTCGCGGCGGCGACGAGGAGATCGCTCCCGCCTGGGTATCGGCTCTGCGGCGATCGGTGCGGCTGAACGCCGAAATCGAGCTGCTGCGCTCGATGCAGCTCTCCTTGCTGCCGGCCGAGTCGCTCCATCAGGCCGGCAGGGCAGAGATCGCCTGGCGGATGATTCCCGCCGACACTGTGGGCGGTGACTTTCTCGAAGTAACGGAAGACGCCGACGGTCGCCTGTGGGTCGCGGTCGCTGATGTCGCTGGTCATGGCATCGCCTGCTCCACCCTCACGGCCTACACCAAAGCGGCAGTCGTCGAGCACGCGGTGGCCGGCGCCACTCCGGCGACCGCCTTACCCAAGATCCGTCACCTGTTCGCTCGTCTGCGCCCCGCCCGGAGCCAGGGTCGAAGACGCGATCGAACCGACCAGCCTCGCTCCCGCACGATGGTCACCCTACTCCTCGCCCTATGGGATCCGCGGCGCCGCGAGATCACCGTGGCAGCCGCCGGGCATCCGCCGCTGCTGCTCTTCGACGGCACGGAGGTCCACGAGCTGGGCCAGCCGCGTCAGCCCCTCGGCGTCGACCTCGGTGGCGAGGATGTCGAGCAGACCCTGACTTGTGAAGGGCGGGCGGTGTGGGTCGCCTTCTCCGACGGCGTGGTCGAGGCGACCTCTCCGGACGGAGAGAGCTTCGGTTACCGACGTTGGCCGGAGCGGCTCCCCCACCTGGCAGAGCACAGCGCAGAAGAGACCCTTGCGGCGCTACTGGATCAGGTCGATCGTCACCGCCGTGGACAGACCGCCAATGACGATGTCACCGCCGTCGTGGTCACGCTACCGGCGAAGTGAGGTCAAGCCATGGAACAGCTGCACAAGATCCTCTCTACCGACGCCGGCCTGACGATCCTCCTCGCCAGTCTGAGCACGGTGCTTTTCGTCATCTACCCTTTCGTGCCCCTCAGTCCGACGGGGCGCCTGGTGGTCTCGGCGAGCCTGACGATCGTGCTGGTTTCCGGCGCCTTCACGCTGTCTGATCGGCCGCGTCTGAAGCGATTCGTCGTCGGCCTGGGCGGGCTTGGGCTTCTCACCCAGTGGCTGTCCAACGCCACCCATCAGCCCGGTATTCTGATCGCCTCCTACGCCACCACGCTGTGCTTTCTAGCGCTAACGGCGGCTGGTGTTCTGGCCAAGGCGATGCGGCCGGGCCGCATCACGTCGCACCGGATTCAGGGGGCGATCGCGGTCTTCCTCCTGCTGGGCCTGATCTGGGGCTACGGCTACGCACTCATAGAGCTCGTCCATCCCGGATCATTCCATCTGCCAGAAGACGCACCCAGCAGCTCTGTGCCCCCGCGGGGCGACGAGCGCATTGGTGATCTGGTCTACTTCAGCTTCGTCACCCTGACCACTCTGGGCTACGGCGACATCACACCCATCTCATCGACGTCCCGCACCCTCGCCTTGCTCGAAGCGCTCGTCGGCCAACTGTATCTGGTCATCCTCATCGCGCGATTGGTATCGCTCCAGATTGCCGATGCTGACGCAGGCACCGAAACGTAGCGTGGCGCCTACTCCTCCTGACCCAGCAGACGATCCTCGGCCAGGATGTCGTTGCATTGGCTGACACAGGCGTCGCAGATATGGACCTTCGGCCCGGCGATTAGTTTGGCGACCTCGTCTTGAGTCTTGTTGCAGAACGAGCAACGCAGGATCTTGTTCGAGGTTTTTCGCAACATACTTCACTCCTTGGGATCAAGCGGCCAGCTCGGCCGCGTTGTCTTCTGTACTCAATCGGCGCCGCAGAGCTTCCAAGTCTTTGACCTGTGCCTGAGCTCGCCGCAGTAGGGCCCAAGCCAGCGCCAGCAGTACGCCGCCCAGTGCACCCGCCAAGAGAGCGCCAAGAACCTGCTGCGTGAGGCCATAAGTGACCGCTCCGGCGACGAAGAGCCCGCTGGCGACGACGGCAATGCGGGCCGCGCCGATGCGATGGCGGGCGTAAAGCACCCTACGCTGGGTCAAGATCCAGACGCTGAAGACCGCCCAGGCCGAACCGATGGCACACATCACCGCGAAAGCGAGGCTTGTTCGGAACGGCAGATCCGGCTCGGTCAGCCACAATGAGCCAACCGTAACAACGACACCTGTCGCCAGGAGTAACAGACCGACGGTGGCGAAGCGCGACCGGGTCGACAGCTCGGCGTGGGCCAGGCGACGAATCGCGGCGGCGTCGACGGCAGGCGTGGCCGGAGACAGGGGTGATTGCGCAATGGTCTCGTCACTCATCGACAGACTCCTTCAGAAACTAGCTGCATCTTTTCGCGCAGCAGGCTGCGAGCCCGATGCAACCGCGACTTGACGGTCCCCACCGGGATCTCCAGCACCTCGGCGGTCTCTAACAACGACAGATCTTGGACGTAGAAGAGGGTCAGCACGTCGCGCTCGAGCAACGGTAAGGACACCATGCCCTGGCGAAGGGCTGTGAGATCGATATCTACGCTGGTCAAGGGCCGATCCCGTTGCAGACTATCGGGATCGACCTCCGAGCTCGGCGGCCGCGCGTAGTCACGTCGCAAGCGATCCATCACTACATTGCGCGCGATGCGATGCATCCAAGGTGCGAATCGCTCGCGATCACGTAGCCGAGGCAAACCGCGCAGCACCCGTAGCCAAGTCTCCTGGATCGCCTCCGCCGCGGCGTCGTTATCGTCCGTCAGGCGACGGATATAACTCCACAACCGACTATGCCAGGTCTCGACGAGCTCATCGAAGGCCTCAGGCTCACCCAACTGGCAGCGGACAATCAACAGCGGGTTGGATTGGCTCGAATCTCTCGGCTCCACGTTCGACCTCCGCCTATAGAGTCGTGTGGCGCGGCAAAAGGTTCATGGCCCTTACGACGGTTCTATGAACAATCCCGCAACGGGTACATGCGCACCGAGATGAAGGCCAGGGCGAGTCGGCGCGGATCGCCTTCCGGTCGGCGAGCACCGGGTAGGTCAAACTCCAACAGGTTGGGCCCCTCACGCAGTAGGTCGGAGGCAATACGGATCGACCGGATCTGGGGCTCCAACCCCTCGAAAGTCCACTGCGCGACCGACTGACCGTTGAGCCGCAGATCGACTTGCTGGTGCTCGAAGGCTGCAGCGGAGAGATGCAGTTGGTAGCAGGTCTCGTGAACAAGGGTGTGCAGGGGGTAGACCAGGCGAGCTGCGGGCTCACGGGTCCAGCGCAGGCGCTTCTCGGCGATCGAGAAGCCACTGAGAAAGTAATCGTCGTCGGTGAAGTGGAGAGCAGCGGAAGGGAAACGGAGGGGAGTCAGCCGCACGGTCCGCAAGCCGAGGCCGAGGGCTCGCGACTCGCCGGCTGGAACCACGGGCTCGCCGGAGGCACGCAAGCGCAGCTCGTTGGTGCCATCCATCGCCAGAACCGCAGCGTCGATCAAGAACCGATGATCGCGCGGAACGAGATCGTCGAAGTGACCACGACCGACGATCACACCGTTGAGCTCGAACTCGACCTCCACTGGAGCAGCCGAACCGCCGCTGAAAGCCAGGATGTAGTCTCGTGCCGGCGCACGCTCCAGGCGAAAACGCAGGCTCGGCGTCGCTGATCGCGCCCAACGCCATTCACCTTCGGCCTCGTACCAGCCATCGAAGGTCGCCGAGTCGCTCCCCGGATGGATCTCGAGACC
>JBCCGX010000164.1:0-12430 GCA_039029035.1 Acidobacteriota bacterium
ACCCTGCTGCCTCTGGCGCGGCGTATCCTGGCCGATGTGAACTACGCCAAGCGGTTGCTGGCGGACGATGTCGAAACCGGTCAGGGAGAGCTCAGCGTCGGCGCTATTCCGACCGTGGCCCCCTATCTGCTACCGCGAGTCCTACGCCGGTTCGGGCGCGCCAACCCGGCGGCGGATATCCATATCGAGGAAGACTTCACCGACAACCTGGTGGCCAAGCTGCTCCGGGCCGAGCTCGATGTAGCGCTCACGAGCCTGCCGATCGAGAACCCGGAGATCGAGACCCAGGAACTGATGATCGAACCGCTGATCCTGGTTCTTTCCGAGGCGAACGAGCTGGCGCAGCTCGAGGAGGTTGGTGTGGGCGACCTCGGCGAGCAGCCGGTGGTGGTGCTGCAGGAGATGCACTGCCTGAGTGGCCAGGTCGAGACCTTCTGCGCCAACTATCGGGTGGCGCGGACGGTGCGGTGTCGCGCGGCACAGATGCTCACTTTAGTGCGCTTGGTTCGCGAGGGGCTCGGCATCTCCTTCCTGCCGAGGATGTGGGCGACGGTCGAAGGGACCGAAGGGCTACAGTTTCGCTGTGTAGCCGATGGTCAGCCGGAGCGGGCGATCGCCGCCGCCTGGCATCGGGGACGCCATCGGCCGGCATTGGTGGAGCGATTTCTGGATCTGGTCAAGCAAGAGTGCGCCTTGCTCGAACAGCACGGCGAAAGCACTCTGCGCCGGATCTGCGGCCGCGATTAGCTACTGCTAGGGTTGGATCGCATTAGGCATCGTCCGGTTGACCCCGTGGGCTGTGCCGCAGCTCAAACTCGCTTCGGCATCCCGGCCTTCCATAAGTGCAGTTTTGCAAGGCTTTGTGTCATTCCCAGCGGTATTCAGCTCAAACACGTTCGCTGCGTGCTCGCTCTCCGGGGCCTCCCTCTTGCCTAGAAAACTGCGGTCCTGCATGCGATCTGGCGAGCTCAGGGTAACGAGCCGCCCAGGTATTTCGCCGTTGCCTCGGTGCGCGAGCGGACTTCGAGCTTGTCGTAGATGTGGCGGATGTGGGTACGGACCGTCTCGAGGCCGATGTGCAGGCGGTCGCCGATCTCGCGGTAGCGATAGCCGCGGCTCAGGAGATCGAGCACTTCGCTTTCGCGCCGGGTGAGCTCGGCGAGGCTGCGGTCTTGCGGTGTCGGTTGCTGAAACGAGGCCACGACGCGCCGGGCGATGGCCTCGGACATGGGTGAGCCGCCGCGGACGACAGAGGTGATGGCCTCTACCAGCTGGGCCGGTGGGGTGGTCTTGAGCAGGTAGCCGCAAGCGCCGGCCCGCAGGCTGTGGAAGATCTGTTCGTCGTCACCGTAGACGGTGAGCATCACCACCAGGGGTGCCCGCTCCTGGCGGCGTAGCTCGCGGGTGGCCTCGATACCGGATATCCCCGGCAGGTCGATGTCCATGAGCACCACGTCGGCCGCCAGGCGACTCGCCTCCGCCAGACAGCCCTCGGCTTCACCGAAGGCGCCGACGCAGCGCAGCCCCGGGCTGCCGTCGACCAGGAAGGACAGCCCTTCGCGTACGCCACGGTCGTCTTCGACGATGGCAACGCGGACCTCCGGCTCGCTTTCGCTGTCTTTGGCCATGGACTGAGCGTAGGCAGCGACGCCGCCGGGGTCAATCCCCCGAAACTCCCCCTGAAGTGGCTCGGTCGGCGGGAAGGATCCCCCTTGTGTGGGATTGAGGCACCGCATAGGGCGGCCTAGGCTGTAGATATGACCAACTCCAAGCGAAAACTCTTCCTTCCCGCCATAGCGCTGGCTCTGCTCGCCACCTCGCCGATCGGTGCGCAACAACAACCCGATGTCCAGGAGCTGCTGCGCCAGGCACAGAGCGGCCAGTTACAGCAGATGGGCTTACAGCCGCTGCAGGTGCGCGAGGGAACCTGGTCCCATGGGGTCAACGAAGGCATGCATGTCGACATGCTGCAGAACGAGACCTTCTCCGACGCTAGCGGCATCGACACTGACTTCGTGGCCAAGTCGTCGGTGCAACTGACACGGATTGTGGCCGGTCCCGACTTGTGCAATCCCGGCCGGCAAGGTGTCAAGGACACGCGGTTGATCGCCATGCAGCTGCATGACGGGGCCGACCAGCCCAACAGCCACTTGCTCGTCAATCAGGAGAAGTCCCGGGTCGTCCTCTACCTCCTCGGTGAGGTGCGCGAATGGAAGCCGAGTCGGCAGTTCTGCGACGGCGAGAAGAAGATGGTCGAGACCACGCGCGGTGATGGGGTGGTCCGGCTGGAGTACGAGACGCAGCATTCGGCACCGCTCAACTTCTTCGGCTTTCCACGCACCGGCGACCTGCCGGAGGGCTACGCTGCAGGGCTCTTCCAATGGCCTGGGGGCAGTGTCGATCTCGAGGTCCGTGGCCCGGCCAAAGGCGCACCCGCTGCCATCGCCACGGCACCGGTGCAATCGGGCTCGATCGCCGACGCCCTGGCGTTGGCGCGCCAATACAGTGGGCGCGACGATCTACCCAGTAAGGAAGAGATCGAAGCCGGCTTGCCGGAAGGCATGTCGCTCGACTCGATGCCGATCAACATGACCGGTCAAGCCTACGCCGGCACGAGCCTGCTCGGGCAGCCCGAGTGGACGCTCAACTACACCATCACGCTCGAGGCTGAAGGCAAGGCTGTCGATGATGACCGCCTCGTCGTCAGCCGCTAGGTGGTCGAACCGATGCGCTATCTAGCGACACTCTTTTGGCTCGGCCTAGGCCTGGTGTCAGCGCCCCTCTTGGCGGCCGACGTCCCGGGATCGAAAGACCATCCGGTGCTGACACGCTATCCCGCCTCCGAGATCCGCTGGTACGACGTGCAGGCCTTCGAGCCCTACGCCATCGCCACCGGGCCGGTGACCGGCTATCGCAAGATCGATCGGTGGACCGAGACCCAGGGCCGGACCACCCGGATCTACTACGAGCTGCAAGGCACCAAGACCCACACCGAGGTCTTCGCCAACTACGAAAAGGCGCTCACCGAGGCGGGGTTCGACATCCTCACTCGCGGCGTCTTCAGCAAATCGAGCCAGGCCAACGAGGTCGGCAGCCGCAAGTGGCTGGCGATCCACTACGCGCGTAACGAGGTGGCCCCGGATGGCATCCGCCTGCTGCAAGGCTCGTCGACCAGCGCCGGCTCGGCTTTCCTGGCGGCCCGCAAGGAGCGCGCAGCAGGGACGGTCTACGTGGCGCTCGGCATGACCCAATACTCCCAGGACATCGTCACCACGATGATCGACGTCATCGAGGTCGACGACGTCGAGACCGACCTGGTGACGGTGGACGCCGAGGCGATGGGCGATGAGATCGACGAGTACGGTCGCGTGACCCTCGACGGCCTGTTCTTCGATCACGACAAGGCGACCCTGACGGCCGAGTCCCAGCCAGCGCTGCAGGAGATCGCAAAGTTCCTCGAGGCTCGGCCGTCGATGAACTTCCATGTGGTCGGCCACACCGATGCCACCGGCACTCTGTCTTACAACCAGACCCTGTCGAAGCGCCGGGCGGAAGCCGTCGTCCGCGAGCTGGTGTCCAAGCACGGCATTGCCGGACAGCGCCTCGAAGGTCACGGTGTCGGACCTCTGGTGCCGGTGTTCTCGAACGCCTCGGACGGCGGTCGGGCGAAGAATCGTCGCGTCGAGCTGGTGGAACGGCTGAACTAAGGGCCCAAGCGTTGGTTTGAGCTATAGAGTGAGCCTCACCCATGGGCTCCCCTTCGACCTGGTCGGCGCTCCGTCTCTCCGTTTCGCTCATCACTTCCGTGGTGTCGAGCTTCGCCTCTCTTGGAGTCGCTCTTGCCGAGGGGCCCCGGGTTCCGGCGCTCGCGCCCCGGAATCCGGTTCTCGAACGCTCGCCAGTCGAACGGGTGATCCGTCAGAGCGCCGTCGATGCGCTGTATCAGGATGCCGATGGCTTCCTTTGGCTCGGCACCCGCGAAGGCCTGGTGCGATGGGACGGCGAGACCGCCAGGTACTGGCATTCGCTGCCGTTCGACGACACGTCCCTGCGCCACAACATGGTGGTCGGGATCGACCAGGATCGGCTGGGGCATCTGTGGGTCGTGACCCGGGTGTCGATCCACGGCGCTTCGCAGGTCTCGCGCCTGGTGGCGCCGGCGATGCAGCGTTTTGTGCACTACCCGACGGAGAGCGTCGTCGATCTGACGCTCGACCCTGAGGGCCGCCCGTGGCTGGTGGGTGTCGAGACCGTGTACCGATACGTCCACCAGGAAGATCGGTTCGAAGCCTGGATAGAGCGCGAGGCCCGCGCGACCGAGCTGCTCGAGAGCGTCATCGATCGACACGGCAAGCTCTGGGTCCTGGACACGGGCGGGCTCGATCGGTGCCAGTTGACGGAGCGGACCTGCGAGACCTTCGCGGTCGACCTGCCGCCCCGGCAGCGTCGACTCCTAGCGGTCGACGGCGACCGGATCCGCCTGTCGAGTGCTTATGGCGTCGCCTGCTTCGACTTCGAGCGCGAGCGCCTGGGGCCTTGTGACGACCTCGGTGCGCACGAACTCGGTGCCGGGCGACTCGGATCGCCGGTCACGGCCGCGACCCGCGACGCGACGGGTGAGCTGTGGCTGGCGAGCTTCGAAGGCGTTTGGCGCATGTCGCCTGCCGGCCCTCGACCAGTACCAATCGGGGTCGGCTCAGGGGCAGCCAGTGACGATGTGTACAACTTGTTCGGCGATCACTCAGGTGGGGTTTGGGCGACGACCCCCTGGGGTCTTTTGTATTGGGATCCCCATCGTCAACCCTTCGAGTTGTTGGCGCTGAACGACGGCTCAAGTGGAGCCCGCTCCTCGGCACCGATCATGGCGTTGCACGAAGATGCTGCCGGCACTCTGTGGATCGGGACGATCGGCGATGGCCTGTATGCGCTGGCGCCGACCGGTGACTGGCGACACTTCCCCGAAGACCTGTGGGTGACGGAGCCGACCAAGGAAGCGAGCTTTGTCTGGTCGATCACTAGCCTCGGTGAGGACCTGTGGCTCGCCACCACCTATGGCCTGGTGCGTTTCGATCGGCAGACCGGTGACTCGACTCGGGTGCCGCTGCCAGATCCGGTGAATCCGCGCCAGCTCGTCACCGGCGTGCGCCGGGTGCAGGCGGATCCCTCTGGCCGGCTGTGGGTGTTGACCTTTTTCGGTACGCTGTATCGATTCGATCCACTGTCTCGGTTCGATTCACCGTCCGGTGGCGAGCTGTTCGAGCGAGTTTTTCATGAGCCGGTCGTGGAGATCGAAGATCTTGCGCTGCAAGGAGAGCGGACGATTTGGTTGGCGACGGCCGAGGACGGCCTACGCCGCCTCGATCCGGTAACCGGCGAGGCACGGGCCTTCCGCCATGACCCGGCGGATCCCCGCAGCTTGGCGGGGCGGGGCGCGTCCACCCTGCGGGTCGACAGCCGGGGCGATCTGTGGATCGGCACGACCCGCGGCCTGGATCGCCTGGCTGAGGACGGCGAGCACTTCGTGCATGTGCTCGGTCCCCACGACTTGCCGAGCAGCGCTGTCCTGACGATCTTGGAGGGACCGCGGCGATTCTGGCTGTCGACCAACCGTGGTCTGGTGTCGATCGACCAAGAGATCGCCCGCCGCGACGAGGTCTCGGCCGAAGAGCGCCAGGCGGCGGTCACCGTGTGGGATCTGGATGACGGGGTGGGCAATCTGGAGTTCAACCGCGGCGCCATGTTGCGCGACCGTAAGGGACGCTTGCTCTTCGGCGGCGACCGGGGCGTCACCCGTTTTAGACCCGAGGCGATCGAGCCGTCGGCTTACCGGCCGCCGATTCGCCTCGAAGGCGTTACGGTCGTCAGCCGTCGCGGCACGCGCCGTCTCGATCTCGTTCCGGCTGATCTGCTCGAGATCGGCCCCGAGGTGACCAGCTTTACCGTCGAGCTCGGCACGATCGACTTCACCTCACCGTCGCGGAATCGTTTCGCCTTACAGCTGGTGGGCATCGATCCAGATCGGATCGAGCTCGGCACGCGCCGCCTCGCCACCTACGCCGGGGTCCCTCCGGGGCGCTACACCTTGCACGGCTGGGTCAGCAATGCGGACGGCGTGTGGAGCGACGAGAGACTCGAGGTAGCGCTCCTTGTCGTGCCGCCGTTCTACCGCACAGCTTTGTTCCGCATCGGTTCGGTGGTGGTGGCTGCTGCTCTCGTGCTCGGTCTCGGAACCCTTGTCTCCCGGAGGCGCTATCAGCGCCAACTCGAGCGCTTGCAGGCCAAGAGCCAGCGCGAAGAGGACCGCCGGCGGATCTCGCGCGATCTCCACGACGACCTCGGCGCCGGCTTGACCCAGATCGTTCTCCTGAGCGAAAAGGAGAAGCTGCGGCCGAGTGTCGGCGGTGAAGGCCTGCAAACGATCGCCGACAGCGCCCGGCGACTGATCGACGGAATCCGCGAAATCATCTGGTCGATCGACCCGCAGCACGATCGCCTCGATCGCCTGGCCGCCCGTCTGCGCGCCACGGCGGCGGAGATGCTCGAGGCGGCCGACCTGGGCGCGGCGCTCGACTTCCCCGAGCGGCCGCCCCAGCTGACGATCTCGCCGCAGCTGCGCCGCAACTTGTCGCTGATCCTACGCGAGGCGTTGCACAACGCAGTGCGCCACGCCCAGGCCCGCCGGGTCCGCGTTCAGTTCGCTCACGACGACGGGGAGCTGTTGCTCACCGTCGCCGACGATGGCCGGGGTTTTGCGGTCGATCAGGCGGCGGGCGGCAACGGCTTACGCAACTTGCGCGACCGCGCCGTTGCGGTCGGTGGCGCCACCGTGATCGACAGTCAGCCCGGCGACGGGACCCGGGTCCGTGTGCGCCTGCCGCTCAGAACGGATTCCCAAAGCTGAGAAAGAAGGCGGCACCGCTCTCGTCTCCGGGCTCGGGATCGAGCTTCCATCCGACCTCGAGGCGCACCGGGCCGATGGGCGAGGTGTAGCGCACCCCGAGGCCGATGCCGGGCCTGAAGTCGCCGAGATCGAAGTCACGCCAGTCGGCCCAGACGTTGCCATAATCCAAGAAGACGACGCCGCCGACCGGACCGGTGATCGGAAAGCGGTAGTCGAGGTTGAGTACCGCGATGCCGTTGCCGCCGACCTCGACGAGCTCGTCGGTGCCGGGGAAGAGGGTCTCGCCGACGATGCCGAGCTTGTCGCGCTCGTAAGCTCGGTGTGAAGTGCGGCCACCGGCGAAGAAACGTTCGGACACCGGCACCAGGGCACTGCGCAGCTTGGAAGGGACTAGGGGATCGAGCTCGACTTGAGTAGAGAGAGGCTCGATGGCGCCGAAGCGCCAGCTCGCCGCCAGGCCACCGAGGCGCCCCAGAGAACGGTAGTGGGTGTGTTGCCAGAAGAGCTTCAAGAAGTGGGTCTCGGCGGCTGCGAAGGGCAAGGCGTACTCCAACTGCAGCGCCGTGGTCCAGCCGTCCTGGGGATCGAGCGGGTCGTCGCGCCGGTCGATGTAAAGGATCGGGATCAGGCTGAAGATCTCGACTTCGCGGTCCTCGCGCTCGATGTCGTTCGGGTCGAAGTCGAAGAAATCCGGCGTCAGAGCGGTGATTTCCACCGAGCGGTATTCCACCACCCCGCGCAGGCGCACGGTGGGTAGATCTTTGGTGATCGCCACCTGGGCACCGAGATTGTCGACCGCAAAGGACACCCGATCTTCGGTCTGGCCGAACAGGCTGTAGGTGATCGGCAGGTTGAAGCGCCCGAGGCGTGGCTGGTCGTAGAGCAGACGGAAACGGCTGTCGAGCTCGTTGCCGCGAAACTCGTACTGCAAGCGATCGCCGCGTCCGCCGATGTTGACCCGGGTCACGCTGAGCAGGCCGCCGGCGCCGTCCTCGGTGTCGTAGCTCAGGCCATAGGCCAGGCGGTAGCGCCGCCCCTCCTCGAGACGGATGACGACATCGCGCTTCTCCGAGCTCTCCGACACCGTGCGTTGCTCAATGTCGACTTTGGAGAAGATGCCCAGTTGATACAGGTCGCGCTCCACCTCCAACAGCCTGCGGCGGCTGATCGGCTCACCCTCCTCGAGATCGATCAGCTGCTGGAGCACCCGCGTCTTGCTGTGCCGCTGGCCGCGTAGGATGATCCGGTCGACCGTCGCTTGCGGGCCCTCCTCGACCTCGACGTGCAGATCCACCAGGGTGTGCTCGTCGTTCCAGTCCAGACGCGGCGTGAGGTTGACGGAGGGAAAGCCCTGATCCTCATAGAGGGCGCGGATGAGGTCGAGACTCTCGTCGAGTAACGCCGGGTGATACGGGCCGCCGGGGGACAGCGGCAGGTCGGAGCGCACTCGGTCGATGTCGAGCAGCTCGATGCCGGAGAAAGTAAAGTCCACCAGTCGTTGCCGCTGGCCCTCGCGGACCTCGATCTCCAGTTTGAGCTGGCGGCCGTCCTGGGTGACGGTGATCGCGCCGATCTCGACGTCGCCGAAGCCATGCAGCAGGTAGTAGGAGCGCAGGTTGTCGAGATCCTCTTCGAGATCTGCTTCCACCAGGCGGCCGCTACCTGGGCTGAAGCGCTTCTTGGGTGAAGTGCTCATCAACTCCAGGAGATCTTCGTCCGCCACCTCTTCGTTGCCATTGAAGGCGATGTCGGTGAGCTCGAACTCCTCCCCCGGATCGACCTCGATCGACAGCGGTTTAGCGTCCCCCAGATCTTCCACCTGGCAGCGCACCTCCACCTCGTAGCGTCCCTTGCGTTGGAAATGCTCGGCGATCTCCTTGCAGCGCTGGTCGAGAGCCAGCTCGTCGAAGGTCTCGCCTTCGAGGAACGGTAGGAAGCCTCTTTTTTTGAGATTGCGTAACGAGGCGCCGACCACCTCGACCTCGGTCATCGGACCGAGCTCGAAGGGATAGTCGAGGGCCATGCGACGGGAGTCCGGGTCGTAGCTCTCACGCGGCAGCTCGATGTGGGCACTCAGGTAGCCGCGTTTGCCCAGCCAGCTGCGCAACCGCTGCAACCCGGTTTCGACCTTGGCCCGGTCGTAGCGCCGGTTGGTGTAGATCCCCATCGCGTCGCGCAGCGCGTCGGGTTCGAAAGGGCCGGTGTCACCGTCGAAGGTGACCCGGCCGACAAGGGCGCGGCGGCCGGCGCCGAGCTCGAAGACGAGGTCCACCAGCTTGTCGTGCCGGCTCGGTCGGACCTGGGCCTGGACGGTGGCTTCACGGTAGCCGCGCTCGCGGTAGAGGTTCTCCAGCGCCACGACGCTGTGTTCGACCTGCTCCGCCACCAAGGCGCTCGCCTCACGCTGCGCCACGGCGCGCAGCAAGGAGCGCTTGGGTAGCCGCAGGTCGCCACGCAGCTCGACCGAGCGCACCCAGGTGCGCGCTCGCAGGACGACCACCACGGTTACCGTGTCTCCGGAGGCAATGTCCCCGGTGACGGTGGGCTCGGCGCCGGACTCATCGGCAGGTGCAGGATCGAGGCGGGAGAAGATCTCGATCTCGGAAAACAGACCGGTTGCCTGCAGGCTCGACAGCGTGCGCCGGATCGCGCGCTCGCTGAGCTCCCGGCCCGGCCGCACGGCGAGCAGGGGCTCGATGTCGAGTCGCCGGCCGAGAGGGGCGTCGAGTCGTAGCTCGACGGCACTGATCCTCGAGCCGATGCCGGGATCGGGGGCGGCGTCGACCGGGAGGGCGAGGCAGAGGAACAGGGTGAGCAGGACGACCAAGCGCCTGGGATGGAAATGGAGAGGTTCAGCCGGTCCCCTGGGATTGAGATCCCAGGCTACGTTCTGTCGCCCCTCTGGGGCTCGGGTCCCGGAGGGACCGTAGTGCGTAGCCCGGGGTTTCAACCCCGGGCCGAGGGTCCCGGCCAATCCCCTGGGATTGAAATCCCAGGCTACGTTCTGTCGCTCCTCTGGGGCTCGGGTCCCGGAGGGACCGTAGTGCGTAGCCCGGGGTCCCGGGCCGATGTGGCTGTTGGGCCGCGTCCCCATCAGAAGCTCGTTTCCCAGCGGGCGTCGGCGGAGTAGCTCTCGTCGCCGTTCTGGGTCAGCACCAGAACCAGGCCGGGGCTCACCTGCCATTCGAGCCGCCAGCGTTGATCCTCGGTGGAAGAAGGATCGGCCGAGAAGGTGATCAGGACGTCCTTCGACAGCCGCTTGCCCACTGTGACGCGGGCTTTCGACAGTTGGTCCCCGCTGCCGGTCAAGGGATCGATACGGAATTTGTCGAAGCCGAAGAGGTTGTTCACCCGCTGGCCGATCACCGACGCCGCCTGGCCGTAGAGGAAGGTCGCGGCGCTGGTGCTGGGATCCTCTTCGACCTCGGTGCGCTGGGGCGTGATGAGGGCCGAGTCGGTCGCCGCGTCGCCACCCGAGGTGAGCAGGCGAAAGACCTCTAGATCGGGAAGCGGCGGCTCGGACGAGAAGCGGGTCGCCAGGCGATCGAAGGTGCCGTCGACTGCCAAGGTGATGTCGAACTCGCGCACCCGGGTCACTGCGACCAGATCGATCTCAGGGTCGAGCTCGTAGGGGTTGGCGAAGACCACCCGGCCCCGTTCGATCTCGTAATCGGTCGAGTTGTAGATCAAAGTGCCGTCGGGATCGATCTCGGCGTCGCCGAAGAGCACCGGCTGGGCCAGGTCACCGCGCAGCAGAAGCTGGGCACTGCCGGTGAAGTCGGCGACGTTGTTATCCACCCGCACCGTACCCGGCGCTTCGATATCGATATTGAGCTCGACCAGGGACAGCAGGCTGTCCATCGGCTCGACTTCCAGGCGCTGGCGCTGCAGGAAGCTGCGCATCAGCTGAGCGAAGTCGGCGCGGATGTCTTCGGTGTAAGACAGCGATTCGAGCTCGGCCCGGCCGTCGAGCAGGTGCCCATCGCCGGCGGAGGCGAGGGATAGCTGCATCGCACCGTGCATCGCCCAGCCCTCGAGGTTGCGGATATCGAGGTCGGTGCCGGTGAGCTGCACCCGGTAGATCGGCGGCTGGTCGGGCTCGAGGGTCGCCTGGCCCTCGAGCGCGATGTGGCCCCGCCCCATGCGGCCTTCGAGCCGATCGAGCACCACCTGGCCGGGCTGGAAGGTCAGGTTGCCGGCCAGATCGTGCAGCTCGAGGGGCAGGTCTTCGGACAGCAGCACCTGGCCGTCCGACAACTCGCCGGTGCCTTCGAAGGTCGGCCGATCGAAGGTGCCCGCCAGCTTGCCCGCCAAATCGAAACTGCCCTGGACGTCGAAACCGAAGTCCAGCAGCTCGAGCCAGATCCCCGACACCGTACTCTTCAGATCCAGATCGAGCGACGTCGGTGCGGTGTAGCCGAGGGTGCCGGAGAGGTCGAAGTCGGTCGCTGTCGCTTCTTCTCCCAGGTGCAGAGAGTGGATCAGCACGTTCTCCGCTTCGAGGCGTGCCCGCACCGGCTCGAGGTTGACCAGCGAGCGTTCACCGAGCTCGACTTCCAGGCCGGCGAGGAGCAGGTCGATGGCGGCCCGTTCGTCGCCTTCACCCCGCACGCTCAAGGTGCCGTCGAAGCGCCCCTCGAGGGTCTCCGGCGGGCTCTCGAGCAGCAGCTCGGCCAGACCCCGCAGGTCGTTGCCGTCGATCAGGAATTTCAGGTCGGTGCGGGCCGCATCGAGGATGCCGCCACCGCTCAAAGTGACCAGCTCGAGCAGCCGGCCGGCGGCTTCGAAGCGGCCGTCACTCCACTGCACATCGAGCCGGGATGGGCGCCCTTCGAGTGCTCGTTGACCGAGCGCCAGACGATCGGCGAAAACCGCCAGGTCGAGACGCGGATCGTTGAGCGAGCCGCCGAGGCGGCCGTCGATCCGAACCTTGCCGTCGATGTCGTCGCGTGGCAGGTAGTGTCGCAAAGGAGCCTTCGACAGCTGCAGGGCCGGCGAGCGTAACAGCAGATCGAGGGCGCCGGAAGTCCAATCCATGGTGCCGGCCACGTCCACGCTGCCGCTCGGTGCGCTAGCCTTCAGACGATCGAAGCGGATTTGGTTGGCGTCCCAAGCGAGCTGGCCGGCGACGGAGTCGACATCGGCGAGGAGGGTCGAGGGCGTTACCCCAGCCGCACTGTCGGCCGGCTGGATCGTGCCGGCAGCGAGGGATAGGGAGAGGGTGGCGGGTGAAACATCGGCCTCGAGCTCGCCGTAGGAGGCGACGTCGTCGACCTGCAGATCGAGGTGGCCGGAGATCAGGCCATCGACCGGCAGGTCGAAATCGAGCCACGGCCTGACCTCCGACAACGGCCAGTCGAAGCTGTCGAAAGCCAGGGTGATCGGCCAGGTGGGCGTCGGCACGAACGGCATCTCGCCCCGCACGAGGAGCGCTTCGTCGCCGTCGCCGAGCTCGAGCCGCAGGGACTGAGCGGCTTCAGTGGTGAGGTGCATGGCACCGGTGAGGTAGCGCGCGGAGAAGCCGGGGGC
>JBCCGX010000165.1:0-12407 GCA_039029035.1 Acidobacteriota bacterium
CCCCGGAGCCGCTCGCCCTGGAAGCTGAACGCCAACTCGGCCCCCGCCTCGTGCAGCTTCGAAGCGATCGACCAACCGAGGCTGCGCCGATTGGTCACCCCCATGACGAGGGCACGTTTTCCCGACAGATCGATTTGTAGCATGGCGCAGATCTTACCTCAGCCGCTGCGCCGTCGTGGAGCGCCCGATACACTGATCGAATGAGCTCATCACCGAATCAGCCTGGAAGACTCCGCGGCTGGCAGCGAGCCTTGGTGCTGGCTGGCGTCGTCGCTGGCCTGGTCTTTCTCGGCGCAGCGTTTCTCTTCAGCGGTTCGCGGGTTCGCTGCCAGGAGATCGCCGGTCTCGACCAGAGCCTGACCCTTCGCTGCAGCTTCGACGTCACCGCGGAGCCAAAAGCGGTGTGGGACGCCTTCACCCGGACGAACGAGCCGCTGGCCTATTACTTCGACGCCATTCTCGAGGCCGAGATGCGGCCGGGAGGTCGCTGGCGGTTTCTCACCGACGACCGCGAACGGTTCTTGGCCGGCGGTGAGATCTTGCACATCGAGCCACCGCGGCGCTTCGTGCAGACCTTCCGCGCCGCCGACTTGAGCGATCCACCAAGCCGAATCACGGTGGATCTCGAGCCGACAGCGACAGGGAGCCGAGTGACCCTGAGCCACGACCGCTTCGCCAGCCGGACCGAGACCTTCCGCCGCTTTCGACGCGCCCACCCCCTGGCGTTGAGCGCCCTGGCTGCGCTGCTGGAGACCGGAGAGCTGCCCGTCAGGGCTCGCCTCTACACGTTGATCTTCAAACCAGGGATGAAGACCTTCACCGTGCGGGCAGAGCCGTGGGAGTAGGGGCGAGCCTGGGTTAACCCGCCTCCTGTGCGGAGGCGCTTAGCGACCGAACTCGTCGAAGCCCTGTTGCGCTCTCAGCGCGACGTTGATCGCTTCTTCGAAGCGACTGTCCGAAGTGCTGGGCAGATTGGCCTCGGATGCCAGGGCACGCGCCTGGCTCAGTGCCGCCTCCAGATCCTGGATGGCGGCGAGGAGACGACCATCGGCGTTGGCGCTGGGCCGTGCTGGCATGCGCCGAGCCAGGTTGTCGATCTCAGGCCGCCAGTCGCGGATAAAAATGCGCCAGCGCTCGGCGGAGCTCTCTTCGCCCGTCGCCGGTAACGTCGGATCGTTCAGCAGCTGTGCTTCGGCCAGCCCATCGTTCACCAGGTTGCCCAGGCTGGAAGCGATGGCGCTGTACTCGGCGTACGAAGAGGATTCGTCCGCCACTTGGGTTTGCGATGGGTCGAGGAACCAATCCGCGCCTTGGAGCTGCTGCTTGCGAATGCGTAGCCACTGGGTGCGCGCCCGCTCGATATCGGGCATGGCCACTTGATCGACCGAGATCCCCTGCCCGACACGGGCGATCAGATCAGCCGCGGTGAAACCCACGTTCGGCTCGACTTCGAGAATTCGGTTGCTGAGGTAGCTGGTCGACGACGAGATATCGGCCCCGATGACGAGCAAGTCGTCAGAGTCGTCGACCGGAGTCCGAAAAAGAACCGTCTCCAACGCTTCGATCGGCCGCCGGAAGGGTTCGGGATCGAGCTTCTCGGCGTTCCTGTCGACCGATGCCACCCCGAGATCGAGCCGCCGCGGCGCTTGATTCTGGCCCGGGCCGAAGAGGTAGAGCAGGATGAAAGCCATGCCCAGGAGACAGAGCAGAATGACCACCAGCTGCGGTGGCCGTTTCGGTTGGGCCTTGGCGGCCTCGCGCAGGCAACGGGTACAACCCGTGGCCATTTCGGGGTCGAAGTGCAGTCCATGGATCTTGCACTTGACCATCCTCTGCCGTCGCTCGGCCCAGCTCGTATCCACCATGGCTCGCTCGCAATCGCTGTCGGTGACCTCTGCGGAGGCCAGTGATCTCGTCTTCCGGTCGTGGTATCGATTATACGCCTTAGTTCGGCTCCGGCGGCGCGACCCGGACACTCAGGTGCTGCCAACGGGCGATGGCCAACTCGGTCGCGAGGTCGACGTCGCCGGAATAGGCGCGATCGGGAATCAACCTGGCGGCGATACGCATCGTCGTCGCACCGGCCAGGGGGAACGGGTCGAGGGTCAGTGTATTGCCTTCCCAAACCTCCTGGTCTTCATCGATCGAGAGCTCGGCGCTCACGCCATGGGCAGTGATTCGGTCGCGCCACAAGTTGCAAGTAGTGAGCGACACCGCGTCGGTGAGATCGATCCACGGATAGTCGAGATCGACCGAGGTGGCATCGAGCCCGTGGTCTTCCAGCAACTGCTCCTCGAGCTGTCGCCACTCGTCGAAGAGACCCTGCCATTCCGCATCCTGGCTGTGGGCGCGATGCAGGTGCCGTGCGTGACGCAAGATCAACAAGGCCGCGTAGGGCTCGCGGTCTGCGTTGCGCCGCGTACCTCGACGCCAGATCTCTTGCCGTACCGTCCGCGGAATGGTCCTGAAATCGTGCGGCCGTCCATCGGTCCGCCGACAGATCGGCGCCGAGTCGACCTCACGCCAGCCGTTGTCATGCTCGCGCGCAGCCAAGAGGAGCTCTCGCCGGCGCGGATGCTCGGGCAGCCCGTCGCTACGCCACAGCGACAGGAGCTCGCTGGCGAAGTGGGCGTGGTCGTTTTGCGTGATGACCAGGAACTGGTCTCGAAACGGTGCGACGATCATGACTTCTTCGATCGGGTTGGACTTCGTTCTAGTTACACTATGCCTCATGGACAAAAACTTCGAACAAGAAGCGTTGGACTATCATTCCCAAGGCCGCAAGGGGAAGCTCGAAGTCATCCCCTCGAAGCCCACCGCCACTCAACGAGACCTCTCGTTGGCCTACTCGCCGGGGGTCGCCAAACCCTGCCTCGAGATCGAGCGCGATCCGCTTCTGGCCTATGAATATACCGCCCGGGGCAACTTGGTCGCGGTGATCTCCAACGGCACCGCCGTCCTTGGCCTGGGCGACATCGGCCCTCTGGCCAGCAAGCCCGTCATGGAAGGCAAGGCGATCCTGTTCAAGCGCTTCGCCGACATCGACGTCTTCGATCTCGAGATTGACGCCAAGGATCCGGAAGAATTCATCCGCACGGTCAAGCGCCTCGAGCCGAGCTTCGGTGGCATCAACCTGGAAGACATCAAGGGCCCGGAGTGCTTCGAGATCGAGACCCGACTCAAGGCCGAGATGGGGATTCCGGTCTTCCACGACGACCAGCACGGCACGGCGATCATTTCGGCGGCGGCGCTGCTGAACGCGCTCGACGTGGTGGGCAAGGAGCTGACGGACATCCGCATGGTCATCTCAGGCGCCGGCGCCGCGGCTCTCGCTTGCCATGGGCTCTATGTAGAGCTCGGGGTGCGGCCGGAGAACATCACGCTCTGCGACAGCAAAGGAGTGATCTACGAGGGCCGCGAGAAAGGCATGGACGAGATCAAGCAGCGCTTCGCCGTCGCCACCGAGGCCCGCACCCTGGCCGACGCGATGATCGGCACCGATGTTTTCGTCGGTTTGTCCGTCGGCGGCCTGGTCAACGGTGAGATGCTGCGCAGCATGGCACGCGATCCGATCGTCTTCGCCCTCGCCAATCCGAATCCCGAGATCGGCTACGCCGAGGCCAAGAGCACCCGTGACGACGTCGTCATGGCGACCGGGCGCAGCGACACGCCGAACCAGGTCAACAACGTGCTCGGCTTCCCGTTCATCTTCCGCGGCGCCCTCGACGTTCGAGCGACCGACATCAATCTGCCGATGAAGCTGGCGGCGGTCCAAGCCCTGGCCGACTTGACACGGGAAGACGTGCCCGACCCGGTGCTCAAGGCTTATGGTCTCGAGTCGCTCAAGTTTGGCGCCGAGTACCTGATCCCCAAGCCGTTCGACTACCGCGTGCTACTGCGGGTCGCTCCGGCCGTCGCCCGGGCGGCGATCGAAAGCGGCGTGGCGAAGGTGCCGATCACCGATCTCGATGCCTACCAGCAGCGCCTGGAGACGCTGATCTCGCGCCGCTTCGAGCTCATGCGCGGCATTGTCGACCGCGCCCGCAGCCAACCGCGCCGAGTGGTTTTCCCGGAAGGCGAGCACGACAAGATTTTGCGCACCGCCAAGATCCTGGTCGATCGCGGTATCGCCCATCCCATCCTGCTGGCCCGGCGCCACGTGATCGAAGAGAAGCTGCGCGATCTCGATCTATCGCCAGATCAGCTGACCATCGTCCACAACGAGACCTCTGACAAGCTCGATAGCTACGCCGAGGCACTGCACCGGCGGCGGCGGCGCGACGGCGTCACGCGCGAAGACGCCGACAAGCTGATGCGCTCGCGCAATTACTTCGGCACGATGATGGTCGAGCTCGGCGACGCCGACGGACTGATCTCGGGTCTCACGCACGAGTATGCCGAGACCATTCGCCCAGCCCTCCAGGTGCTGGGTTTGCGCCAGGGTGTGCACCGGGTCTCGGGCGCCTACATCCTGATGTTCAAGGAGCGCCTCCTGTTCCTTGCCGACACCACCGTCAACATCGATCCCAACGCCGAAGATCTGGCCGAGATCGCCATCCTCACGGCAGAGTTCGCCCGCCGCTTCGACATCACGCCGCGGGTCGCCATGCTGTCGTTCTCCAACTTCGGCTCGAACGAGCATCCGGCGGCCCAGAAGGCTCGCCGAGCGGTCGAGATCGCGGTCGAGCGTGATCCGAATCTCCTGATCGATGGCGAGATGCAGGCCGATACGGCGATTCTCGGTTCGATCCTCGAAGAATCCTACCCCTGGAGCCGCCTCGGCGGTCAGCCAGCCAACGTGTTGGTCTTTCCCGAGTTGCAATCGGCCAATATCGCCTACAAGCTACTCTGGCGGCTGGCGGACGTCGAGGCCGTGGGGCCGATTCTGCTGGGGATGGAGAAGCCGGTGCACGTCTTGCAGCGTGGCGTCGAAGTGGCCGACATCGTCAACATGGCGGCGATTTGCGTCGTCGATGCCCTGGAGGGTGAGGCGGCGCAGCGCGACGGGACGGGCATCGAATCAGAGAGCTAATGCTATGATGTTCTTCTTTGAAGAACATCTAGGTCATTCGAGGAGAATCATCCAGGCAATGGAGGAAGAGAAATGAAGAAAACGACTGTTCTTTGCATCGGTATCAGTTTGCTTGTTCTCAGTGCGGGTAGCGCCTTGGCCGACAAGCCGGTGATGGGCGTTGCCGAGTTCACCAACGAGGTTGCCGGAGCGCGGTGGTGGAATTCGGATGTGGGTTGGGAGCTCTCCGGCATGTTGACCAACGAGCTTGCCTCCACCGGCGCTTTCTCGATGGTCGAGCGCTCCAAGCTCGAGCACGTCCTGAGCGAGCAGGATCTGGCCGCTAGCGGCCGCGTTTCCAAGGGCACTGGCGCCAAAATCGGCCAGCTCACCGGCGCCCAATACCTGGTGATGGGTAAGGTCACCGCCTTCGAAGAAGGGGTCAAGGGCACTGGCGGCGGCATTGGCTACAAGGGCATCCGCCTCGGCGGCAAGAAAGGCCAGGCCTACATTGCCATCGACCTGCGGGTGGTCAACACCACCAAGGGTACGGTCGACTACGTGCGCTCGGTCGAAGCCCGTGCGAAGAGCAAGGGCTTGAGCGTCGGCGGCTACCGCGGCGGCTTCTCGGGCAGCCTGGCGAAGCACGAGAAGACCCCCACCGGTAAGGCCATTCGCGCGGTGGTGGTCGAGATCGCCGGCTACCTCGAATGCGCCATGGTCCAGCAGGACTCCTGCATGAGCGAGTACGACGCCAAAGAGGCGAAGCGCAAAGAGAGCCTCAAGAAGGGCATCTCGCTCGACTGACGGAACGTTCCGCTCGGTCGCAAAAAGCCCGGCCATCGGCCGGGCTTTTTCTTTGTATCGCCGTAGGGGGCTGGGAGGCTACTGGTCGCGGAAATCGACCACCAGCGAGTGCCAGAACTTCACCGGCACACCGTTTTTCTTCGCCGGAGTGTAGGTCGACTTCCTGGCTGAGGACAGAGCCTCGTCATCGAAGCCGTAGCCCGCTTCCTTGCCTGCCAGCTCGGCCTTGACCACCTTGCCGTTCTCGTCGATCAGCACCCGGATCATGACCTTGGCTTCTTTCTTGTTCAGTCGCTTGGCCATGACCGGGAAGCGCGGCTGCGGGCGCCGTACGAGCTTCGGCGGGCTCACTCCTGGGCCCATCTTCACCAGATCGCCACGTCGGACCTGAGCCGGCGCAGCTGGTTTCGGGGGCGGGGGCGGGGCTGCGGCAACCGGCGGAGGCGGCGCTTGCTGCGCCACCTGAACCGCTTCCTCTTCTTTCTTCTTGGCCTCCTCTGCAGCGGCAGCGGCGGCCTCCTCCTCCGCGATCTTGGCCAACCGCGCCTCTTCTGCGACTCTCGCCTCTTCCTCTTGCTGAGCCTTTTGCTCGGCTTCGCGTTGCTTACGCGCCTCCGCGTCGCGCTGGGCGACATCGAGCTGCTTGCGCAAGTCGGCCAGCTCCTGGTCGTACTGTTGCCGCAGCTGCTCCTCCATCTCGCTCGCCTGTTGGCCAATCAACTCACGAATCTGGTCGTTGAGCTCTTCGGGCGTGGGGCCGGCCGGGATCTCCTCTTCCGGCTCCGCCGGCTCGAGCGGCAACGAGGCCACCGGCTGAGCAGCAGCTTGGGTGCTGGTCCCGGTCGGAGCACCTTGCTGCTGCTGGCCCTGCCACCAGAAATAGCCGACAGCTCCGATCGCCAAGAGCAGGATCGCGGCCAGCAGACCGAACAGGCCGGCCTTCGATTTCTTCTCCGCCGGTGGCGCGGGCGCCGCCTCGACGACGCCGGTCACTTCGCGGACGCCGGTTCCCTCGTGGACCCCGGTGCCTTCCGAGACCGGCGCAGCGACCGGCGGCGCCACGGGGGCCGCAGCCGGGGTCGCGGCGGGTGCCGGCGCGGGCGCCGCAGCGGCGGCTGGCGGCGGTTGCACGACGGGCAGCGGCAGCGTTTTCTCGACCTCGAGCTCCTGGCTCTCGCGCTCGATCTCCTGGCGGAAGAGATTGTGCATGAAGAACGCCAGGTTGAACGTCGTCGGGTTGTACTGCCCGTCGAACATCCATTTGTTGAGGGTCTTGTGCCAGGCCACGACGTCGTCGAGTCGATGCTCGCGCGCCACCAGGCTGCGCTTCAGCAGATCTCCGAGCTCCGCTGGGATCGGCGTCCCCTCGGTCGCAACGACACTCTGATCGATAATCGATCCGAAGCCGTCGGGAGCCGGTGGCGGCAGGGGCTTGCCGGTCAGCAGCTCGAGGAGCAGGACGCCCAGGGAATAGATGTCGTCGGCTCGATGGGGCGGCTCGCCGCGTAGCGCTTCCGGCGCCAGGTAGCGACCGAAATGTTGCCGGATGACCGGGTTGGCGGCGAAGGTCCGCAGGCCCGGCGCGATCTCGAAGCCGAGCAGGCGAGTCTCGCCCTCGTTCGAGATCATGACCAGATGCGGCGCCAGGAAGCCATGCAGAATCCGCTGACCTCCCAACCGATTCTCACTCGCTGAGGCAAGGCCCAGAGCGATGCGCTCGGTGATCAGCAGCGCATGCTCGGCGGGGATGAAGTTGCGTTTGGCAGCGGCCTGCTCGAGCAAGGTCGCCAGGTTCTTGCCCGAGATGTAGTCGTAAGCAACATAGGGGATACCCTGAATCTCTCCCATCTCGATGCCTTCGCCGAGATTGGGGCTGCGTAGAGCGGTTTGAATACCAGCCCGATCCTTGACCTCACCCCACAGGCGCTGGCCATCGATCCCCTGACCATTCATCACTCGCAGCAGGGCAACACGCTCCATACCGTTGCCACCCAGCACTCCGGAGCGGAAGGTCTCGCCCAGGGGGTCTTCTGTCAGCTTCTTCAGCAGAAGGTACTTGCCAAACTGTTCTCGCGTATTCATGGCGACTCCGAATCTTCATGCGTTGCGGAGTGACTTATCCCTTGGAGCTGGGGCCCGCTCCGGCTCCAAGGCGACATCGCCGCGGCAATTGGGACCCTCGATTGTACTCCGAATCGCCTGAAAAGCCAGCGCATCGCCGGTCCGATGGCAGATCGGGGTGGGATCGCGCAGAGATCCTACTTCCCGCGCCCCTCACGGGCCCAACGCTCACGCCAGTACTGCTTCTGCCAACGCGTGACGTTGCGATTGTGCTCGCGTAGGTCTTCGGCGAAGACGTGCGTGCCGTCATTGCGGCTGACGAAGTAGAAGTTGCGGGTCTGTGCCGGGGCCGCAGCGGCCACCATACTGGCGCCCCGCGGCGAGCAGATCGGGCTCGGTGGCAGGCCCGGGTAGACGTAGGTGTTATAGGGCGAGTCGAGCTTGAGGTCCGGTCGCCTCAGATTGCCGTCCCAGCGTCCGAGCAGCTTCAGAGCGTAGATCACCGTCGGATCGGCGTAGAGGGCCATGCCGATCCTCAGGCGGTTGGCATAGACGCCGGCGATCTCGGCGCGCTCGTCGTCGAACTTGGCTTCCTTTTCGACGATGCTGGCCAGAGTGACGATCTCGCGGACCGTGCGCTCGCCTCTGCCGCGCCACAGAGGTTCCACTTCGCTGGCGAATCGCTGCTTGAACGTGCGGACCATCGTCGCCACGATCTCCGCTTCCGTCGTGCCGCGTGCGAAGTGATAGGTATCGGGGTAGAGGTAGCCCTCCAGATTGGTCGCTTGAGGATCGAGGTCGCGGATCCGATCGGCGCGCTGCATCTCGAGGCGAAACGTCTCCGCGTCACCGAGCCCATTGGCGGCCAAGGTGTCGGCGACTTCTTCGAAGGTCAGACCCTCGATCAACGTCACCGGATAGGTCACTACGCTGCCACGAACCAGCTTGTCGAGCACTTGCGGCGTCGTCAAAGGCTCGTCGAAGCGATACTCGCCCGCCTTGAGCGAAGGATCTCCCAGGCCATAGACCAGGAAGGCGCGCGCTAGAACGGCGTTGGGCAAGACCCCAGCCGCCTCAAGATCGGCCAAGATGCGGCTGGCGGCGGTTCCGGGGCGCACCTCGATCAGCCGCTCCCCTTCGGGCCCGGAAGGCTGGTGGAGGATCTGCCAAGCCCAGTAAGCCGCCCCGGCAGACGCCAGGACCGCCGCGACGAACAGGACGCAGAACAGGCGCAACAGGCCTTTCTTCAACGCTCGGTCACTCCTTGGTCGAGGGCCTCTTGCAGCAGGATCTGGGCCGCCACGGCGTCACGCCGACCGCTCTTCTCGTCTCGATCGAGCCCGACCTCTTGCAGCCGCTCGGCCGCTTCCACCGTGGTCAGCGCCTCGTTGACCCAATGGACCGGCAGCCCACTGGCCTTGCCCAGGCGGCGACCGAAGCGGTGGACGCGTTGCGCTGCCTCGCCGGCCGAGCCATCGTGGCCCAAGGGCTCGCCGACGACCAGCAGGCCGACGCCCTGCGAATTCGCCAGCTCGGCGATCCGATAGATCGCTCGCCGATCCGTTTGGCGCTCGAGGGTCGTCAAGGGCAACGCCCAACGCCCTTCGATATCCGAAACGGCAAGACCGATGCGCTTTTCTCCGAAGTCGATTCCGAGGGCTCGCACGCTCGCTTTCTCCCAATCTCGTTTGCCGGCGACCCGGTCGCGAGCCACCCTCCCCATGCTAGCCCGTCAACGTTTTTTTAGCTAACATCGGGCTCTCCGAAACGCCTGAGCGGCAAGGTCAGATCTGACTGATCTAAGGTCGGCGACGTCGCTCAAAGACCCGGATAGCGGATCCAACCATGAGGAAATTCCGGAGTACGTCCCGAAGAGCTCGGGAGCTTGCTCTCGGCTAATCTTATGCAAGACATCGTCATCTTGAGCGCGGCTCGAACTCCGATCGGCGCTTTTCAAGGCTCTCTGGCCTCCCTTTCGGCGACCGACCTCGGCGCCAAGGCCCTCGCCGCTGCGGCCACCCGGGCCGGGATCGAGCCCGATCACCTGCAACAGGTGTACATGGGCTGCGTTCTGCCCGCCGGCCTGGGCCAGGCCCCGGCTCGGCAGGCGGCGATCGGTGCCGGTTGCCCGACGTCGACCGGCGCCTTGACCCTCAACAAAGTTTGCGGCTCCGGCATGCGAGCGGTCATGGCGGCTGCCAACGACCTGCGCTGCGACGATTTCGAGCTCGTCGCCGCGGGCGGTATGGAAAGCATGAGCCGCGCGCCGTATCTGGCGCCTGGCGTGCGAGACGGCCTGCGTCTCGGCGAGGGCCGGCTGATCGACTCGATGATTCACGACGGCCTGTGGGACGCCTACAAGGACATCCACATGGGCAGCTGTGCCGAGCTCTGCGCCAAGCACTACGAATTCAGCCGCGAGGAGCAGGACGCCTTCGCCATCGAGAGCTACCGTCGCGCCCAGGCGGCGGTGGAAGAAGGTCGCTTCGAGTCCGAGATCGTGCCGATCGACGTGCCCCAGCGCCGCGGCGATCCGATTGCCGTGACCGCGGACGACGAGCCCGGCCGGGCCAACTTCGACAAGATGCCGAAGCTGCGCCCCGCCTTCGACAAGCAGGGCACGATCACCGCTGCCAACGCCAGCACGATCAACGACGGCGCCGCGGCGTTAGTGCTAACGACCGCCACGGGCGCCAGCAAGCTCGGTCGCCAGCCGATCGCCCGGGTCGTCGCTCATTCGACCTTTGCCCACCAGCCGGAGTGGTTCACCACGGCTCCGGTGAACGCCATTCGTCAAGTCTTGGATCGAGCCGGTGTCGGCGTCGGCGATGTCGACTTGTTCGAGATCAACGAGGCCTTCGCGGTGGTGACAATGGCCGCGATCCGCGAGCTCGATCTGGATCCCGAGCGCGTCAACGTCAACGGTGGCGCGGTGGCGCTCGGACATCCGATCGGCGCCTCCGGCGCGCGTATTCTGGTCACCCTGCTGCACGCCATGGAGCAGCGCGATGCCCGCCGCGGTTGTGCGGCGATCTGTCTCGGCGGTGGGGAAGCGACCGCCGTCCTCGTCGAACGCTGACCGCCGCCCACACACCCAGAACCTCTTCGAGGCATCGATGAAACGATACTTGCTTCTCCTTCTGGTGATCGCCCTGTTCTCGGCAGCTGCTTCGTCCCAGGCCCAGAGCGCCCCGCAGGGTAGCGTCTCGCAGAGCACCGACGCCCAGGGCGACGACTCTCAGAGTGCTGATGCGGAGAGCCCGGCAGCCGAGCCGGAAGACGATCGGGTCCGCTTCGAGTTCACCCTCAGCAACGAAGCCGGCGGCAAGGGCACCCTCGAAGCCGGTGACATCGAGTACCAGGAGAACCTCTACCTGATCGCCACCGGCGGCGTCGACTTCAAGTACCGCGGTGTCCGATTGCAGGCCGAGCGTGTGCGGGTCGATATCCCGACCAACCTGTTGACCGCGGAAGGCGAAGTGATCCTCGACGAAGGGCCGCAGCGCCTGATCGGCGAGACGATCGAGTACGACCTCGGCACCCGCACCGGCCGGGTCACCCAGGCCACCGCCTTCGTCGAGAACGAGTATTACTTCACCGGCTCGCAGATCACCAAGACCGGCGATGTCACCTTCAGCGTCGACGACGGCATCTTCACCTCGTGCAACCAGGACGTGCCGAGCTGGAGCCTTCACATGTCCGACGCCAAGGTGACGCTCGACGAGTTCGTCCGGGTCAAGAACGCTCGCTTGAAGCTCAAGAAGCTGCCGATCCTCTACTCCCCCTACCTGGTGTGGCCGGCCAACACCGAGCGCTCCTCGGGCTTCTTGGTGCCCAAGCCCGGCTTCTCCAGCCGCCGCGGCGCAGAGCTCAGCTCGGCCTACTACAAGACCCTTGGGCGCAGCGCCGACACCACCTTCCAGTTCGACGTCTCGAGCGACGGTTTCCTCGCCTTCGGCAACGAGTACCGCTACCGGCCCTCGGAAGGCACCCAGGGCTACTTCAAGGCCTACGTCCTCTCCGAGCCCGACGATGCGGACATGTCTTTCTTCACCAACCGCTTCGATGATGCGGAGATCGGTGACACCCGGTGGAAAGTCGAGTTCGTGCACGATTCGCGCGATCTCTTCGCCGGCTTTCGCGGCGCGATCAACTTCCGGGACTATTCCGATCTCGACTATCTGCAGGACTACGAGCGCAACGCCAACCAGCAGAGCCAGGCGTTCATCTACTCCAACGCCTACCTGTCTAAGAACTTCGGCCCGCACTCCTTCAACGTCATGATCGACCAGCGCGAGCGAATCCAGAACATTCGCTCCAAGGACGTGCGGCGGCAACTGCCCGAGATCGAATACCGCTTGCGCAAGCTGCGGCTGGGCCAATCGCAGATCTACCTGGATCTGGAGAGCGCGCTGCACTACTTCCAGGTCGACATCAGCAATACGGTCAGCGTCGTGGATCCGGAGACCGGTGAGCCTGAAGACACGCGGGTGGGCGAGCCCCAGGAGTACGGCCGCTTCGATCTGTC
>JBCCGX010000166.1:0-12402 GCA_039029035.1 Acidobacteriota bacterium
GGGAGGCAGGTTGGAATTTCTTCTCTCGAGTCGTCGCACCGCGGACGGCAGATCGGCAATTCTGTTACCGAGTTGTCGCACCGCGGGCGGTCGGTTGGGATTGCTTCGCCGAAGGTGGCTCACCGAACGATGCGGACCGAAACAGGATACTCAAGATCGTCGCCCTGCGTTCCGAAGGCTGGGAGTTTTTTCGCCAAGCTGATGCTAGAGCCCCTTCTCCGCCAACCGCTCGAGCAAGAGGCAATAGGCGCGCTGGCCAAGGGCGAAGCTCTCGAGGCGGAAAAACTCGTTGGGCGAATGGATCTTCTCGTCTTCGAGGCCGAAGGCGAAGTTGGCGGTATAGACCCCGAGGGCCTCGAGGAAGAAAGGGCAGATCGGCAGGGTCCCACCACTGCGCAGGTAGAGCGGCGCGGTGCCGTAGACCTCCTCCAACACCTCCGCAGCGATCCGGTTGCCTGGATGATCGGAGCGCATCAAATAAGGCGGCGCGCTGCCTTCGATCGTCGTCACCTCGACCCGGACTCCGGGTGGTGCGTGGCGCTCCACATGGCGCGCCAGGGCCTGGCTGATGCGCTCGGGATCCTGATTCGGCACCAAGCGGCAGGAGATCTTGGCGTGGGCCTGGCTCGGCAAGACGGTTTTGGTACCTTCCCCTTGGAAGCCGCCCCAGAGGCCGTTGATCTCGAGCGTTGGCCGCGCTCCGGCCCGCTCCATGGTGGAATACCCGGCTTCGCCGAACAGCTCCTCGACCCCGAGCTCCGTTTTGTAGGCCTCATCGTTATAGGGCACCGCTGCGATCTCGGCCCGATCCTCGGCTGAGAGTGGCGTCACGTCGTCATAGAAGCCGTCGACGGTAATCCGACCGTCCTCGTCCCGCATCGAGTCCAGGATCCGGACCAGGGCGTGGGTCGGGTTCTGCACCGCACCGCCGTAGAGGCCGGAGTGCAGATCGGCCGCGGGTCCGGTGAGGTCGATCTGGATCGCACTCAGTCCCTTGCAACCGATGAACAGAGCCGGCTGCTTTTCCCCGTACTGCATACCGTCAGCACTGAAGACCAGGTCGCAGGCCAGCTTCTCGCGATGCTGAGCCAGGAAGGCCGGGATCTGAGGGCTGCCGATCTCCTCTTGGCCTTCGAAGAAAAACTTGACGTTCACCGGCAAGTCGCCGCGGGTCGCGAGCAAAGTTTCGACGGCCAGAATCGGGATCAGCATGTTGCCCTTGTCGTCGCTGGCACCGCGCGCGACGATCGAGCCGTCACGGATCACCGGTTCGAACGGCGGCGAATCCCACAGGTCGTAGGGGTCGGCCGGCTGGACGTCGAAATGGCCATAGATCAGCACCGTCGGCTGATCCGCTGCATGCAGCCAGTCGCCATAGACCACCGGATGGCCGCCAGTAGGCAGGATCTCGATGTTCTCGATCCCCGCCGATTGCAGCCGCTGGGCCACCCAGTCGCCGGCCCGCACCACGTCGGCTGCGTGCTCCGAAAGGCTCGAGACGCTCGGAATGCGCAGAAACTCGATCAGCTCCTCGATAAACCGCTCCTGCTGGTCCTGCAAATGGCTTTGCCAATCACTCATGGTGTGCATACCTCGAAGGCGCTGGTATCGACCACCGCTGGCGCCGCGATGCCTAAGGGGTTCCTGTACTCTTTCACCAAGCCGGTCTCGGTGTCTCTAACCGTAAGGGTATATCCGACGTCGGTACTGGCGGCAGCGAGAACCCAGAAATGTTGGTTGATGGCGCAGCCATCGAGCACCTTCACCAGCACCTCCCAGTTGTCCCCGCTGAAGAACCAGAAGAGGCCGGAATCGTCCGTGCCCAAAGGCACCACCTGCCCATCGCCGGAGTTGCCGGCGAAGTCTTCCCAGCGCATCGTCAGCTCGAAGCGTCCAGCGTTGAGGCACAAGCGGTCCGAGCCAGCGGTACAGGCGGTGCCGATCTCGGGCGTCGTGCCCTCTACCATCCTTGGTGGAATCCGCGTCGGAGCCAGGTGATTCGTACCGCCGGATACGCTCAGCGACGGCACCACCGAGGCTGCAGACGGGCTCCTCGGCCCACAGACTTGCAGAGCGCTGGTGTCCGTAATCGCCGCAGACGGGTTGCCCAGCGGGTTGAAGTAGGTGGCGACGACGCCGGTCAAGGTGTCGGTCACTCGCAGGGTGTACTCGACGTCGGTGGTGGCAGCAGCGAACACCCAGAAGTGCTGGTTGAAGGCGCAGCCGTCGAGCACTTTCACCAGCACTTCCCAGTTGGTGTCGCTGAAGAACCAGAAGAGCCCCGAGTCTTCGGAGTCCGCCGACACGACTCGACCGGCGCCGGTGTTGCCGGTGAAATCACGCCATTCGATCTCGACTCGAAACCTCTCCTGATTGAGACACAAGGACGTGTCGTCGCTGGCGCAGAGCTCGTCGACCAGAGCGAAGCGGCGGCCCTGGACGCTGAAATCCTCATCCGTACCGGCGGAGGACTCACCGTCCCACACGACGACGAAGGTGCCGTCGTGACTCGTCGCGACGTCGGGGCGCAGCTGGAATCCGGTAGTCTGGACGTTGACCTGCTGCTCGTCACTCAGCGGGAAACCGTCACCGTCGAAGATACGCAGTTGCACACTGAGCTCCGAGGTATCCGAACCGGCGGAGAATTCGCTGTCCCAGACGACGAAATAGTTACCCCGAGAGTCGACGCTGATCGCCGGCCTTCGCTGGGCGCCGGTGTCGAAGCCGTTGACTTGAAACTCGCCACCGAGCGCGGTGCCGTCGGCGGCATAGCGCTGGCCTCGAATGTTCGGTTCGGGGCTCAGGGATTCCCAAACGACGAAGAAGTCGCCCCCGGGAGCCATCGCAATCGCCGGATAGATTTGTCGCCCGGGCGTTTCGGTATTGACTTGGAACTGCCCACCGATCGCCTGGCCCTGGTCGGTGAATCGACGGGCTTGGATACTCTCTGCGCTGTTGTCGTCACCGATCGATCCCTGATCCGCCCAGGCGACGACGAATCCCGGTGCTCCGCCGCCATCCACCGCGACCCCGAAGTTGAAGTAGTAGGCTTCGAGCTCGCTCACCGTGAACTCTCCAACGGGTGACCCGGTCGCGCTGAAGCGTCTGCCCTTGATCAGAAAAGGTCCTTTGGGATCGCCCGGATAGGGGTCGTCATCGGACGGTCGATCGTGCCAGACCACTGCGAACCCGCCCTCGGCGAGGGGCATGGCAGCAGCTCGTGTTTGGGCGCCGAACTCGGATGGATTGATAAAGACCGGGCCCACCTGGAGATTGCCTGTCGCGCTGTAGAACTTGCCAAAGACATCGGCATCGAAGCCGTTCTGCCAAACGACCAGAAATCGGCCGTCCGTGCCGACCGCAGCATCGGGCAGGGCGAGATAGCGGTCGGCCGAAGCAACCTGAAAATCACTCCCGGCTGCTCCGGAGTTCAAGTCATAGAGCCGAGCTCGAACGCCGGGTTCGTTGAAGAGATCGAAGCTCTCGAAGGTGACGACGAGACCTCCACCCTGGCCTATCGCCACTCTGGGTCTGAGCTGCGAATTGGCGGTTTCGACGTTGACCTGGAACTCCGGACCGACCGGTACGAGTTCCTGAGCTGTGGCCGACTCGGCGAGGCCATGGGAGAAGATCAAGAAGAGGACGGCAACAAAACTTCGCATCAGATGGATCCCCTAGCGGACGCGCCGCGTAAAAAAACACCCTATCGCCAATCGACGGCGTTCGTCCACCAGGCATGGTCGTTTGCCGGCTGGCCGTTGTCAGCTGCTGCCTTAGGCGTGATAATCGACCTGCTCCACGCGCTTCGACAGAATAGTCGGACCATGGCAATCGATCTCAAGACGCAGGTCACCGAGATTCTCAATAGCCTCGAGGGCGGCACCCTGGACGACGCCCTCGTTGCTGAGGAGCTCATGCCGATCGTTTATGACGAGCTCCGTCAGCTGGCGCGCGGCTACCTGCGCGGCGAGCGTTCGGGCCATACGTTGCAGCCTACGGCCCTGGTCCATGAGGCCTATTTGAAGCTGGTTGATCAAGACCGTCTACGCTGGCAAGGGCGAACCCACTTCCTCGCCGTCGGCGCGACGATGATGCGGCGGCTACTGCTGGACTACGCCCGGCGACGCGGCCGCGCAAAGCGTGGCAAAGCTTGGCAGCGGGTCACCCTCGACCATGCGATCACCCCGCTGTTCGGTCGCGCGCTGGATCGCGATGAGCTGATCGCCCTCGACCTGGCGATCGAGAAGCTGGAGTCGCTAGACCCACGGCAAGCCAAGATCGTCGAGCTACGCTTCTTTGCCGGGCTCGAGGTGGCTGAGGTCGCCCGGTTTCTCGACGTCTCGAAGCGCACCGTCGAAGGGCATTGGACCCATGCCCGTGCCTGGCTCCGACGCGAGCTGTCCGTCGGAGGTGCGGATTGAGCGATACCCGGCACGCCAAGGTCCGGGAGATCTTTCTCGCCGCCAGTGAACGCAGCCCAACAGAGTGGTCGGTCTTCCTCACCGAGGCTTGCGATGGTGACGACGAGCTACGGCGCGAGGTCTTGTCACTGCTGTCTCACCACGAGGAACTGGATCCGATCGACCCGATGGTGGCCGAACCGGTCAGTCGCGCCACACGGCCCGGCTCGCTCAACCGCACACGGTTCGAAACCGGGCATATCTTCGCCGGTCGCTATCGGATCATCTCCGAGCTCGGCCGGGGCGGCATGGGCGAGGTCTTCCGGGCCCACGACCGAGTCCTCGACGAAGAAGTAGCGATCAAGTTCCTGCCGCGACGCAAGCGGCGCCATGTCGAGCACCTGCTCAACGAAGTGCGGATGGCTCGCCAGGTCACCCATCCCAACGTCTGCCGGGTGTTCGATTTCGGCGAGGCCGATGGTGAGACCTTCCTCACCATGGAATACATCGATGGCGAGAACCTGGCCTCGCTGCTCGGACGGATCGGCCGCCTGTCGCGTGACAAGCTCCTCGACCTCGCGCAGCAGCTCGCCAGCGGCCTGGCTGCAGCCCACGCTCGAGGTGTGCTGCACCGCGATCTCAAACCGGCCAACATCATGATCGATGGCCGAGGCCAAGCGCGGATCACCGACTTCGGCATCTCCTCACCCACCGAGCTCGACCAGCCCGTCGAAACCAAGCTCTCGGCCATCGCCGGCACGCCGGCTTACATGGCACCGGAGCAGCTGACGCGAGGCGAGGTCTCGGTACAGAGCGACCTCTATTCCCTCGGGCTGGTGCTGCACGAGATGGCCACCGGCCAGCCGGTGTTCGAGGCCAAGACGCCGGCCCAGTACGCCGAGCTGCATCGCGCCTCCACCCCGACGACCCCGTCCCAGCAGGTGGAGCATCTCGACCCGCGGCTCGAAGAGGTGATCATCCGCTGCCTCGAGAAGCAGCCCCAGGACCGCCCCAGCTCGGCCCGGGCGATCCTGTCCGTTCTTCCTGGTGGCGATCCGCTGCAAATGGCGCTGGAAGCCGGCGAGACTCCGTCACCCGAGATGGTCGCCGCCGCCCGCCGGGGCACGACGCTCAGCCGCCGTGGTGGCCTCTTGTTGGTGACGATCCTCGGGGCGCTACTCGTTGGCCTTCTGGCGCTCGGAGACCTGGCCTTCCCCAGCCGTGCACCCTGGTCCTCACGGCCGCCCGAGGTCTTGGTCGAGCAGGCCACGACGATCCTTCAGACTCTCGGCTACACCGACTCACCGGTCGACCGTGCCTGGGGCTTCACCCGCCAAACCGGCGGCGCCCTGGGCGAGACGGGTGAGTTCTGGTATCGCCAGGCGACGTCCCACCTGGTGCCGACGCATATGTTCGTCGCCGAGTACCCACGGATCGACTACATTGATCCGCAGCCCGACGAGCCAGGCATGATTCGCCTGCTCCTCGACGCCGACGATCGACTACTGATGCTGCATGTCGTGCCCGAGGCGCCAGACGAAGCGGCGCCAGACGAAGCAGCGCTGGACGAGGCATCGTCGGAGACCGCAGCAGCGCCAGACGGAGCGGCGCTGGACGAGGCATCGTCGGAGACCCCAGCGGCGCCACGGGCGCCGCCACCCGAGGTCGATTGGTCGACCGTCCTGGGCGCCGCCGGCCTCGATGCAGCCACCCTCGAAACAGTCAAGCCGGGGACACCGCCGCCGGTGTTTGCCGATCAGCGCGCTGCCTGGGCCGCGCCCGAAGGTCGCGCGTTGGAACAGATCGAAGCAGCGGCCTACCAGGGTCGAGTGATCTACTTCGACGCCCGCGAAGAGGCCGCCGAGACGGCACCGACGGCGCTCGACTTCGACGACCTCTGGGTTTGGTACCTGAGTCTCTACCAGCTCTTCTGGTTCGTGGTCGCGATCGCCGCGCTCCTCCTGGCTCGCGCCAACCTGCGGGCCGGCCGAGGTGACTTGCGCGGCGCCCGACGGCTGGCCTTCTTCGTCATCCTGGTCAACGTTCCGATCTGGCTCCTGCAGGCTGACCACGTGCCCGACTTCCAGGCCGAAGCCTGGAGCTTTCAAGCCAACCTGGGGCGGATCTTGCTCGAGGCGGCCGTTGCCTGGCTGGCCTACATCGCGCTCGAGCCCACCGTGCGTCGCTGGTGGCCACGGGCACTGATCGCCTGGAGTCGTCTGCTACGCGGCCAGCTGGCGGATCCGGTGGTCGGCAGCAGCTTGCTGATCGGCTCGGTCGCCGGCTCGGGCTGGGTCTTGGCAACCTACCTCGATCGCCTCCTCGCCCGCGGGCTCGGTCTCGAGCTCGCGGCCGAGATCTTCATCCAGCAGCAGCTCGAGATCGCTCTCGCAGGCCGACTCTTGTGGGCCAATCTCCTCGACAACGGCGTCCACGCCATCGCCGGCGGCGTATTCGATCTGTTCTTTCTCGTCGCTTTGCGCGTCGGGCTCAAGCGCTGGTGGCTCGCGGTGGCGATTTTCGTGATCACCAACGGCACCTTCGAAACCTTGGAAGGCATCCATCCGATGGTCTCGTGGCTCACCCTGGGTGTCGGTATCGCCGGCTCCACCGCCTACGTTCTGATCCGCTGCGGCCTTCTGGCCTACTCAGCCGCGTTGTGCTGCTATTACATCCTGCTCGGCGCCCCAACGACGCCCGATTCCAGCGCTTGGTTCTTCGAGTCCGGACTCTTTTCCCTGGCCCTGGTCGCGGGGCTCGGCCTCCTCGGCTTCTGGCTTTCGCGCTCCCCCGCCCGCTTGCGCGCCACCCCAGGGCCGATCACCGAAGCCAGCCTTTGAACAACTATCCGGCGTTTCTCTGGATGAAGTCAATCGAGAATCGAGCCCTCTTGACCGCCGCTGCAGCTCTTACTTGGTCTGTGGCTCCTTGGTTCGCGACACCGCTCTCTGCGCAGGACTGGCCGCGCTGGCTGGGACCCAACGGTGACGGCTCGGTGGTGGGCGGCGGGGTCTTCGACGAGGCCACGCCGCGGCACCTTCGCGAGGCCTGGCGACGCGAGATCGGCAGCGGCTATGCGGCGCTGTCGGTGGTTGCCGGCCGAGCCTACACGCTGGAGTCGGACGACACCGGCGACTACGCTCTGGCACTCGATGCCAGCACGGGTAGCCCGCTCTGGCGATCACGGATCGAGGGTCCGGGTGCCAAGGCGGACGACTACACCTTCGGCATCCTGTCGACCCCGACGGTCGATCACGGCCAGGTTTTCGCGCTCGGCCCGAACGGAAGATTCCAGGCTTTTAGGACAGAGGATGGCCAGGCCCTCTGGAGCCACGATCTGGCGACGACTTTTGCCGCCAACCCGCCGTCGTACGGCATCTCGACCTCGCCTCTCGTCGTCGACCAGCACGTCGTCGTGCTCGTCGGCGGCCTCGAGGCGCACAACCTGGTCGCCTTCGAGCGCGGTTCTGGCAAGGTCGCCTGGTCAGTCTCCCACGCCCGCCTGGGCTCCTATGCGTCACCGGTCCTCGCGACGCTGCACGGTGAACGCCAGATCGTCGTCCCGGCCGGCGACCGGCTCTACGCGGTCCACCCAGCTGATGGCCGGCAACTATGGTCCTACGATGGCCTGAGCTATCCCGATCGCAGCCCCCTCGTCCTGCCGCCGGATCGAATCTTCATGCCGCTCGACGAAACGGGTGTTCTGGTGCGGGTACAGCGGATCGAATCGACCTACCGGGCCGAGGCAAGTTGGCGTGCGCCCAGTCTCAAGAATTCCTACAGCCCGGCGGTCAGCTCAGACGGTGCGATCTTCGGCTTCAGCAATCGCGGCTTGCTCTGCCTCGACGCGGCCTCGGGAGAAGTTCTGTGGCAACACGACTTGGGAGGCACCCACATTCTCGTCGATAGCCACTTGGTCATCCTGAGCCACATGACCGGGCGTCTCGTGATCGCCCCTGCATCGCGTGAGGGCTTCCGAGAGTCCTTATCGACCCAGGCCTTCGCAGAGTTCACCATTCCCTACACCCCGCCCAGCTTCTCGGACGGTCGGATCTTTCTCCGCGACGAAGGGGAGATTGTCGCCTTCGAACTGGCCGACGGTCCGGCACCGGAACCGATTCAGCTCATGCCGGCGGACTGGCTCGGCCAAGCGAATGACGAGCGAGCTGATTAACAAACTGTAATCGTTACCTTTTGCGGATCAGCTCGGATTCCGACGCGTTACCGAACAAAGCAGTCCCACCTGCTCATCGGCAACCGGGCGATGGCCATCGCCGTATCGCCCCATTCGGTCCCGGAGGTCACGATGTCAGAGCCGCAACGTTCGAGAGTCCATCCTGTCCACTGTCCTATTACCCTGCCCCAACGCAGCAAGCCTTTTGCGCTGGCCTGGTGCGCCGCTTCGATTGTCGTTGGTCTCGCATCGTTGCTTGCCACCGCCGCCCAGGCCCAGGTTGTTCACCAGGTCCGCGGCGTCGACTCCCTGGTCGACTATGCCTCGCTGGTCGAAATCGGCCCCTGGGACGATCGCAACTACCGGCTGACGCGTCAAGATCTGGATCTCTTGGCACCGAACGAAAAGGCGCTCAAGGCACAGATCCCGGCTTTCTTCCGGGTCGAAATGCGGCGCGCAATCCCCGAGATGCGCCGCACTGGGCCAGTGCAGTATCCGCGCAGCGCCCTGCAAGTCTTCATCCTGAAATACGGCGGTTACTTGGTGGAGGGCAAGATCTACCCCGGCGCCGAGCTCGAAGACGGCCGCTATCGGGTGTTGACGGAAGAAGGCGGCGTCGCCGAAGAGGCGTTCTGGCAGCAGAAGTTTCTCGACGGCGAGGTCCGCATCACCAGCCCCAACGGCGCGGCCGAATCGGCGATCAAGGTCAACCCGGTCGACACCAACCGGGTGATCGCCGGCTCCAACGGCCCGGGATCGGGCCAGATCATGCACTTCTCCACCGACGGCGGCGACTCCTGGAGCACGTCCACCGCCCTGCCGGGTGGCGGCACTTGCTGCGATCCGACCGTCGACTGGTCATCTGACGGCAGCCTCGCCTACACGGCCACCCTGGGCAACTGCGGCGGCTCCGGCTGCCAGATCTGGTTCTACCGCTCCTCCGACGGCGGCCAGACCTGGAACGACCTGCCGGGCGCCACACCACGCCGGACCCTGAGCACCGGCAATGCCAACGACAAAGAGTATCTGCACGTCGACAAGTACGCGACGTCGCCGTTCAAAGACAATCTCTACGTTACCTGGCACTCGAACAACATCCTGCAATTCGCTCGCTCGACGAACTCTGGCGAGTCCTGGTCGGCGCAGTCGTTCTCCTCGGCTTCGGATCAGCTCGGCATCGGTTCGGACATCACCACCGACAAGAACGGCCACGTTTACTACTTCTGGCCGGCTTTCAACAGCCGCCGGATCCTGCTACGCAAATCCACCGACGGCGGCGCCAGCTTCGGTACAGTGAGCGAGGTCTCGTCGACCGAGGCCAGCTTCGCCTTCCCGGTGCCCTCGATGGAGACACGCGAAGTCTTCGTGTACGTCTCGGCCGACGCCGACCTGTCGAACGGCCCCTTCGGCGGCAGCATCTATGCCGCCTGGACCGATTCGACCAGCGCCACCGGCAGCACGGCGGCCAACAACCACGCCCGTATCCAGGTCGCCTTCTCCCGCGACGGCGGTGCCAGCTGGACGGTCACCACGCCGCACGAAACCGCCGACGCCTTGAGCGTCGACCGTTGGCATCAATGGCTGGCGGTGGGGCCGGACGGCAAGGTGCACGTCGTTTTCTACGACACCCGCCGGGCCGCCAACCGCGCCAGCGTCGATCTGTTCTACGCCTTCTCCGACGACGGTGCCCAGACCTGGTCGGCGCCGACTCGGATCACCGCCGCGCAGTCGCCCAACATCGGCAGCAGCTTCGAGTTCGGCGACTACAACGGCCTCGACATCGTGATGTCGGACCTCATCGCGATCTACACCGACAACCGCAACGAAGGCGGCGGCGGTGGCGACTCGGTCGACGTCTATGCGGCGGGCATCCCGGTCAACGGCGGTGGCAATACCGCGCCGCAAGTGACGATCAGCGCCCCGGCCAATGGCTCGAGCTTCACCGAAGGCACCTCGATCGCCTTCACCGGCACCGCCACCGACGCTGAAGACGGCAATCTGACGGCGAGTCTCACCTGGTCGTCCAGCCTCGATGGCAACCTGGGCAACGGCGGCAACATCTCGTCGGCGCTGTCCGTCGGCAGCCACACGGTGACCGCCGCGGTCACCGATTCCGGCGGCTTGCAGGGCTCGGCTGCGATCGACGTCACCGTCACCTGCCAGAGCAGCAGCGGCGGGCTGGCGGAGGATTTCGAAGGCGGTGCCGGCGCCTGGACGGCCGGTGGGCTTTGGCATCTGACGGTCGATTCGAGCTGTGCCAATCCCGGCTACGCCTCACCGTTGAACGCCATGTACTACGGCCAGGACTCGGGCTGTAACTACGACACCGGCGCCGCCACCAGCGGTGACCTGATCTCGCCCTCGATCAGCGGCGTCACGGCCGACTCGACTCTCACCTTCGACTACTTCCGGCAGGTGGAAGGTCCGACCAACAACCCCTTCGATACGACCGAAGTGGCGGTCGCGGTCACCGGTAGCGGCACCTGGACCACCGTCTGGTCGAAAGACTCCCGCGAGGCCTCGGAGAACGCCTGGGTGACCAGCGGCGCGATCGCCCTCGCCGCCTTCGCCGGCAGCGACGTGCAGTTGCGCTTCCGCTTCGACAGCGGCGACGAGATTTCCAACGGGTTTACCGGCTGGCTGATCGATGATGTCACCGTCACCGGCACCTGCGGCGGCTGTCCGCTGGCCGTTGGCCACCCCGACTTCTGCCGCGATTGCGGCCCGTGTAGCGCCGGCGAGGGTGACTGCGAGGTCGGCCAGTGTGACGCGGGTTTGGTCTGCAGCCAGAACGTTGGGGCCAACTACGGCTTCACCCCGCAGACCGATGTCTGCGAAGCCGGGTGTCCCCTGGCGCCGGGCCATCCCGATTACTGCGTCACCTGCGGACCCTGCGAGGCCGGCCAAGGCGACTGCGAGCCAGGGCAATGTAGCGCCGGTCTCGTTTGCAGCCAGGACGTCGGCGCCAACTACGGTTTCACGCCGCAAACCGATGTCTGCGAAGTGGGGTGTCCCCTGGCGCCGGGCCATCCCGATTACTGCATCACCTGCGGACCCTGCAGTGCCGGCCAAGGCGACTGTGAGCCGGGACAATGTGACGCCGGACTGGTCTGCAGTCAGGATGTCGGGGCCAACTACGGCTTCACGCCGCAGACCGACGTCTGCGAGCCCGGATGCCCCTTGGCGCCGGGGCACCCCGACTTCTGCGTCACCTGCGGACCCTGCAGCGCCGGCCAGGGCGATTGCGAGGTCGGCCAATGCAACGCCGGGCTCACCTGCAGCCAGAACGTCGGAGCCAACTACGGCTTCACGCCGCAAACCGACGTCTGCGAAGTCTTGCCGTAGCCAAATCGCCGGTGTCCGATTTCGACACCGGCGTGCCCGAGATCGCGACATCCGGATCAGGCCGTGTCGGTGCCCGGCCCTGCCGATCGGGGCCGGGCGGCTAGCGCTGTCCTTGGCATGGTCATTGCCTAACCCTCCGCCATGATGGATACGATCTGGCAAGACATGCGGTACGCTGCCCGCGGCCTGCTCAAGACCCCGGGCTTCACTGCCCTGGCCGCCGTGACCCTGGCTCTCGGCATCGGCGCCAACACGGCGATCTTCAGCGTCGTTCGAGGCGTACTTCTAGAGCCCCTCCCCTACGAGCGCGCCGAAGAGATCGTCCGTGTTTGGCCGCAGCGCAACCTGAGCAAAGAGATGCTCGTTGCTTTCGAGGACTCCGCTGCCTTTGCCTCTCTCTCCGGTTACCACGGCGCCAACTTCACCCTCACCGGCACCGAGTCACCGGAAGAGATACCTGGGCTCGGCGTCGTCCCAGGTTAC
>JBCCGX010000167.1:0-12383 GCA_039029035.1 Acidobacteriota bacterium
ATAGGTCCCGTCCGCCAGGTCGGGATCGCTGAACTGGGTCACATCGAGCAGGAAGGGCGTCAGATCGTCGATCACCGGACCACTGGCGTTGACCAGGCGGCCATCGCGATACAGCAAGTAGCCGGCCAGATCGGGCTCCGGACTGGCAGTCCAGGTGACCTCGGCGTCGCGCACGTCGACCAGGTCGGCGGTCAGCGTCGGCGCCGCTGGCGGCTGATTGTCCACCTCGACGACCACCTGGTCCGAGGCGGCGTTGCCGAGCAGGTCCTCGGCTTCGAGAACCAGGCGCCAGGCCAGTGTCTGGCTCGCGCCCAGAGTGTTCCACTGGCCGAGCACTTCGGCCTGGGCCGGAACCGGCGAGCTGCGCAGCAAGCGTCGGGGGACGGAGCCGTCGAGCGGCTCGACCGACAGCCGGTATTCCTTGAAGTCGGTAGCTCGGGCGATGCCGGTGACATCCACCAGGCCGGCCACTCGCTGGCCCGCACTGGGCACAAAAATGCGCGCTTCCGGCGCCGAGGTATCGATCTCGATCTCGGCTTCGTTGGACGGCTCGCTCTCGTTGCCGGACGCGTCGACTGCGGTTACCCGGTAGACGAAGGTCCCTTCCGGCAGCGCCGCATCGAGGTAAGTCGTCTCGCTCACCGGCTCGCTGGTGAGCGGCTGACCGCCCCGATACACCCGGTAGCCGGCCACGTCCGGCGTCGGGCTCGGCGTCCAGTCGAGGCGCCCGTCGCGCTGGTTCTCGACTACCGCGGTGAGAGCGATCGGCGGGGCCGGCGGCTCGGTGTCGACGGTGATCTCCACCTGCGCGGTGGAGACGTTGCCCGGCTCGTCGGCCACCGTCAAGCGCAGGACATAGGCTCCCTCGGCCGGTAGCTCCTGCCAATCGTGCAGCACACTGGCGTCGACCGCCGTGGTGCTCAACCGCAGCGGGACCCATGCCGTCGGCGCGCCGCCGGCGGCCGGAGCGACCTCCAGCCGGTAGTCAAGAAAGTGGGCATCCGTTGCCGTACCGGTGATGGTGGTGGCGGCGCTGACAACGCTGCCGGTCGTCGGCAGGTCGATCACCGCGGTGGGTGGCGTGTTGTCGACCTCCAGGCGATGCAGCGTCTCGGCCCGGTTGCCCGCCTTGTCTTCGGCCGACAGGCGCAGGACATAAGGGCCATCGGCGAGGGACGTCAGTTCCCAAGCCGTCAGCACCTCTGACCCAGGCCCAGTCTCACCGCCGCTGACTAAGGCCGAAAAAGTGCTCGGCGCCTCACCGGCTCCCACCTCCAACTGCCAAGCCTGTAGGTATTCGTCGTTGACCGAGCCAAGGATCGCCAAGGGTCCGTTGGCGGCACCGACGACCGCCTCTGCGGGCGGGCCGACGATCGCCACCGTCGGTGGCGTCTCATCGACGATGAAGGGCACGATCACTTCGGTGCGGTTCTCCGCCGCGTCCTCGGCCACCACCCGCAGCAGGTAAGCCCCGTCGGCGAGCTCGTCGAGCGGCGCCAAGACATCCTCGTCGACCGCTACCTCGCCGGCACCGATGACCGTCCACTGAGAGGCGCCTTGATTGTCCTCCGCCAGGACCACCTCCCAGGCGGTGAGCAGCGGATCGGTCACCGTCCCAAGGACACTGCCACCGGGGCTGACGAAGCCCCCTTCCGGGCGGGTGATCGCCACTGTCGGCGGTGTCGCGTCGAGCTCGAAGCCGGTGGTGACCTCTTGGCTGAAGTTCGGATCGCTGACCAGGGTGCCTTCGAGGCGCGCCAGGTAGAGGCCGTCCGCAACGGCCAGACCGCTATCGTCGAGGCCGTCCCACTGGCGTACCGCGCTACCGGCCTCCAGACGCTCGGCGGTCAGCTCACGCACCACCCCACCGCTCTCATCCGTCACGTGCAGCGCAACATCGGCCGCCTCCAGCAAGCCGAAGCGCAAGCTGACTTGCTCTCGGCGCCCATCGCCGTTGGGCGAGAAAATCTCCGGCTCGGGCTCGAGAGTGCTGATCAGATCGGCCCGTACCGGCAGGATGACCGGTTGCCGGGTCTCGGCACGATTCCCCGCTCCGTCGACCGCCACCAGACGCACGGTCCAATCGCCCTCGAGACCAAAGGTATTCCAGAAGAGGCGGTGCGGATTGGCCCCGATGACAGGACCATCGCGCAACACCTGCCAGGAGACCGGATCGTGCGTCTCGCCGACCGAAACTTCGAAGAAACCGGCGCCGACGACGTTGTATTCGACGGCGATGATCTGGGGCAGATCGAGGGCGTCCAGGCGCGGCGCCACGATCTCCACCAGCGGCGCGATCGTATCGACGCCGAGGCACTCCACCCGCCCATTGGGATTGCCGCACGTGTCACGGTTGAGGATCGCGATCAGGTAGCCCCCGTCGGCCACCACCGCTCCGGCGTCGTCACGCCCGTCCCACAGCAGAAAGCCATCCTCGAACACGGTCGTGTCGTCGGCCAAGGTGCGGACCCGCAGCCCGTCGATTTCGCACCCCGGCGGCAGCTGGCTGGGTTTGGCAGGCCAGATCTCGACGTCCAGGCGCTGGAACTCATCGGTCTGGTAGAGGATCTGCATCCGGTCCTGAACGTCGTCCCCGTTGGGTGAGATGGACCGAAAGGTGAACTCGATCGGTATCTCCGGATTGAATGCATCGACAACATAGGAGCGATCGTGGCAGGTCAGGTTGCCGCCCCGATCCCAGAACCGAATCTGATGCGAGATCGGTCCGTCGTGTTCGACCACTTCGGCGAGAGGCCCGGAGAGCTCCAGGGTAGCGTTGTCGATCGCGACCAGGGGAATCTCTCCCCCTCCCGGGAGTTGCAGCTTCTCGGCGTTGGAGATCCCCCAATAGGGCAACGGCTTGAGGATGCCGGTGCTCGGAGAGACGGCGCGCACGGAGAAACCGACATCGGCGCCCGGCGTTTCGTCGCGCAGAACAGCCTCGAGCTCGAACCGGTTGTCGAAGCCGCAGACGACCGCACCCTCTGTGGGGAAGGTGATCTCGGGCACCGGCGGAATCCGATCGATCGCGAGGCGAATCGGTACGGCGCGAAATTGCCCGTCGAGATTTTCGACCCGAGCCAGCCAATGCTCGATCCCCTCTGGGTAGATCGACAGATCGAGATCGATCTCGTATTCGAGACCACTGACCGGCTCGGCAACGCTCAGAACCACTTCGTCATCGCCGCCTGCGACGGAGCGGACGAGGGTCAGATCCCTGAGCGGCGTGACCTCGGTTTGATCGGTGGCGCTGAGGCGCAAGGTGGCCAACTCGGGGGCCGGCGCACCGCAGTCTTCGGCCAGAATGATTTCCACTTCGGCGCGGAGCGCCACACAGCTGAAAGTAAAACTCTCCTCGGTAATCAACTCCCGCGGCTCTAGCTGGCCGGTGGTGGGATCAAACTCCGGCGGCGTCTCGGCGCTGGCATGGGCGGTGTAACTAGCGCAAGTCCGCAGATCGGGATCCGGCAGCAAGAGAAACGCATTACCGCGCCGCGCGAGGATCGGAAGGGTCGTCAGAACGGCGTAGCTCGGATCCTCGGCGCTGCGCATTCGGACCGTGAGATCTGTCAGGTCACCCTCGATCGCCTCGTAACCCCACAGCACATCTTGAGTCTCGGGATCGAGTCCATTGGCGGCCAGCATCGCCTCGACATCGGCCAGTAGCCCGGCGCCGTCGACACAGCCGGTGGTTCTGAAGATCCGATCATCGAGCGTCAGCGGCCCACGGAACGTCAGCTCCTGACACGGGCTGCTACCCGGCAGTTCCTTGAGCAGCACGAAGGTCGCGCTGGGGAACCGATTCCCCTGCACATCCTCGCCGACGATCCGCACCTGTCGCTCGAACCCGGCGACACTTTCGAGCTCATCCCAGACGAGCTCGAAGATCTCCTGTGGCGGCGCAGAGATGAACTCTGTCGTTTCCAGGGCGAGGAACTCATCGATCACCGTGACCACCCACGGCGGATCGTCGGCGGGGTTCTCCGGTAGCTCACGATGCTCGACGACCACACGGACGACCTCCCGGTGAATCGTCTCCGCCAGATGGAAGCGCACCGCGCCGGTTTCGGTCACCAGCTTGTTGAACACCGTTCCCTTCCAGGCCGCTTCCACCAGCCCGAAGGAAGCTCTGAAATCCGTGTTGTTTTCTTCTGCATCGACGCGGCTGTCGATCAGTTCGAAGCCCTCTCCGACCTCGGCCGGCGCGTGATCACCGAAGCCGACAATCATGAGTTTCTCCACCCTCGAGCCGGCCGTGGCAACCGTACGGTTGCCGGCGAAGTCGGACACTCGCACGCGCAGTGTCGCGTCGGTGAACTCACCGAAAGTCAGCTCGCCACCGCGCCTCTCGCCACCGAATCGCAGCATGGGATCCCAGGTGGCGGGTGAAGCACCGGCACCACGCTCCACCACCTCCTCGGCGATCTCGACATCCTCAGGCCGACTGGTCGTGACCTCGTAGTTGAGGATCGGAAATATGTTGGCAAATTCCTTGAATTCGCCGCCGTCGATCAGAACGCGGAGGCTGTACGGGTCGACCACCTCGAGCTCCAAGCCGATCGGCGTCGCGTCGATCTCGACCCGGTACTCGTGGCTGCCCTGTACCACCACGGTGTACTCCCCGTCGGGTACCACGAATCCATCGAGGCCGCGGCCATCCCAAGGCACCAGGTACTCGCCGGCTGTCGGGGAGGGCTGGATCAGTCGATTCACCAAGCGACCCGCGGCATCGAAAATCTCGATTTCGACCTCGATCGGCTCGAGGGCCTGGTAGTGGATGAACGTCTCGTCCAGGTTGCCGTCGAAGTCGGGCGAGAAGAGCTCCGGTAAGACGTAGATATCAGTCAACTCCGGGAGCTCGGCCGTCGACACCTGTTTGGCGATCTGCCGGCGGTTACCCGCTAGGTCTTCGACAGTCAGCCGGACCAACCAGGTCCCCGATCCGGGTGGTACCCAGGTCTGCAACAGCTCGTCGAAGGCGGGCACGGTGCGTGGGGGCGAAATCGGCTTCCACGCCTCGGGCTCGCTGGCCGCAGTGAACTCCAGCAGGTAGGACGCGAGATTGACGTCTACCGCGGTGCCTTCGAGCAGCACGTTGGTCGGATCGACCGAGCGCCGGATACGTAGATCGGCGGTGAGGTTCATCAACGAGCGCAGCAGATAGTCGTCGTGCTCACTGCCATCGAAGCAGTCGTCGCCCGGTTCCAAGCTCTCGTCCAGACCGCGGAACAACAGCAACTTGCCGGAGGGCGAGAATTCGGGCTCCGGCGGCCTGGTCAGGCCGACTTGGCGTAGCACCGGCGACCAAAGGTTGTCCGGATCAGGGTTGATCAGGGAGGTGAAGTGACAGGTGTCGAAATCACTGTTCGGATCACAGGGCGGTGAGGTCAACGCCCCGGGCAACCCGAGATGGACCGCCCAGCTACGACTCGGGGCCGGCGCTCCGAAGTCGAAGTCGTCTTCCCGATCGAAGAGCAGGAGCGCCTCGTCGTTGGGCGCCCAGAACACGGTTGGATTGGAGGGCAAAAAGTCCTCGCCAACCTTGAGCACCACAGGCGCCGGGTCTGCCCCGCCCGCTGACGCGCTCCCCCGCTCGAGATCTTCCCCGCTCCCGGTGGAGACCACTCCTGTCCCGGGCTCGACCGACACGCCGTTGGGCAGCGCGAAGAACTCGTCGCCAGACCACCCGATCGTTTGCATGGCACCGGTCTCGACGTCGAAGCGGACGATCTGCTGCACAAAGGTTGTAATACCTAAGCCGTAGACCACCGCGCCGGCGATCTCAGGACCCAGGCTCGACCAGCTGTTGAGCCGCAGCCTGCCTGAGAAACCCTGCCGGCAGGCATCCATAGTGCAGCCGAAGTACTCGTCGTAGACCAGGACCTCGTGGTTAAGAAGCTCCAAGGCTTCGGATGGTAGGTCCTGCTCCGTGGGCGGCTCGAGCATGGTTTCGAGGTTGCCTTCGCGATCGAGAATCCAGATGTCCGCCAATCCCAGACCGAAGTCGAACACGCTCAGCGCCAACCGCCTGCTATCCGGCGACCAGGCGCCGAAGTTGGTGAAAGGTCCTGTCGCGAGCTCGGTCCGGGACCCGGTTTCGAGATCGAGCAGGATCGTCAGCGGATCCTGATTCAGCGCGTGCTCAATCAACAGCTTCTGGCGATCCGGCGAGAGATGGAACAGGAAGCCCTCACCCGAGAACAAGACCTCCTGCTGGGTGACGTCATCCACCGGCACGCGGATCAGATCGTTGCCGTCGATATAGAGGAGGTGGCGAGCACCGGCGTCGAAAGTCAGGGGTGTGCGATCGTCCTGGGATCGGATATCGCCGACCTGCAGAGGGTCGTTGCCGTCACCACGAGCGAGCCACAATCGGAAGCGCTCAGAGGTTGGGCTGCTGCTGGTCGGCGCTTCGGTCCAGGCAATCCAAGAGGAATCCTCGGCCACGACGTATCGCAGGGGGATCAACTCGTTGTCTTCGTAGACGTGCACTCCTTCAAGTCCCAGAGTCCGGGTCGACTTGCGATAGATGGCGGGCCGCGGGGGTGGAGTGGTCCGGCGCCCCGTGACCAAGAAGTAGACCCACTGTTCGTCGCCGGAGATCGTCGCCTCGGCCGTCTCGGGCAGACCACAGGTCAGGTTCGTCACGTCTTCATAGACCGTATCGGCCGCTTGCAGCAGGCCGCTGCGGTTGTTGTCCAGCACCACTGCGGCCTCACCGAGCACGGTCTCAGAAGCATCCACGACCTGCAGGAGATAACGGCCGTCGATGGCGATCGTGCCACGGTCCGTGCGCCCGTCCCACTCCACTTCGCCCGAGGCCACAGTGCCGAGATCGTCCCAAACCCGGATCGCGCGCTGCCGGTTATCGAAGGCCCGGACCCGCACCTCTGTCGGCGCATCGAGGCGGAAGAGGAAACGAATGGCGTCGAGGACCCCGTCGCCGTTGGGCGAGAAGTAGCGGCTGGTGACGGCAAAGTCCCCGGCCTGCAGGGAGAAGCTGCGCGACGCGGTGTTGTTCGCCGCGCTACGCTCCGCCACAGCACCGTCGCCGTTGACGACGGCAAAGACCGTCAGCTCGTCGCTCGCCGGGTCGGTGGTGAGGGCAAAGTTGGCGCTCGCCGTACCGCCGGCTGCCAGATCGATCCGTGCCTCGGGCGCCAGCAGTTGGCCGCCGGCCTGGGGATCGGCGTCGAAGATGGCGACCGCCAGGCCGGTTGCACCTTGCTCGCCCAGGTTGGCCACGTCGACTGTCGCCGTCACCGGGTCACCCGGGCGAGGGAACGCCGGGGTCAAGCCGATCGACGCGGCGGAGATCGCCGGATCCGGCAACCCAATTACCTGCAGCTCCCGGATCGCCAGGTTGTCGTCTTCGGATAGCTCGGCGATTCGGTCGTCGGGGTCGACGACGACGAAGACGGCTCGGTCAACACCCGGCACCGAGCTCCAGGTGAGGCTCACCGTCTGGGTCGAGCTCCCGGCGGCGCTCACCGTCACCGGTCCCGCCACCTGCGGGGCGCCGGACGCCGGATCGCCGTCGTAGGCCACGACGTCGAAGGCGTCGGCAGCCACCGGGCTAGCGTTCTCTATCGTGGCCTGAATGGTGACGGTGTTGCCCTCGAAAGCCGGATCGGGCACGAAAACGAGGTTGCTACCTCGGACCACCAGATTGGGCTGCTCGAGGTCGACAGCGAAGGCCAGCGTGGCCGTGTTGTTTGAAGCGTCGGTCTCAGTGAAGCCGTTCGCCAACAGCTCGATCCGCAGCTCCAAGGCGCCGCTGAGGCTGGCCTGCCAGAACACTGGTACCGTAAGGCTGCCGCCGGCGGGCACGGCGATCGGCTGACTCTGGATCTCCTGGCTGACCGTGCCGTCCGACACCGTGGCGCGCAAGGTGGCGCTCTGCGGCAGATCGCGAGTCCCACGGTTGCGGGCGGTGACACGGAACTCGAGCACACTGTCGAGCAGCGCCGGGCTAGTGAGCAGCTCGAGATCGGCCGGGGTGACTTCGAGATCGAAGGTCGGCTCAGTGTCGAGGGTCGCGATCACCTGATTGTTGGCCTCGTCGACTTCGGTCCATTCGTCGTCGGGATCGGCGACCACCGTCAAGCTGGCGGCCGGGGTCGTCAACAGATAGGTAAAGGTGAAGCTGGCGTCGGTACGCTCGGCAACGTCGAGGCGCCGGTCGTGGATGAGGTTGCTGCTGCCTGGGGCGCCGTCCCAAACCACCACCCGGGCCTGGGCAGCGGCCTGGGAGCCCAGGTTGCGCAGGCCGACGGTGACCGTCACCGATGTCGGCAGCTCGCTGGGCAAGATTGGATCGAAGGCGATGTCGCCCGCCGTCACTTCGAGCTCGACGCCGGCTGGTGGCGGCAGGACCTGGAGATTGATCTGGGCGGCGTTGTCGTCCTCGTCGATCTCGGGCACGGTGCCGTCGGGATCGACCACCGCGGTCAGCAGGTGGTTGCCTGCCTGCCCAAGGGTGTCCCACAACAGAGTCACCGTGGCGGTCTGTCCCACCGCCAGGGCGGGAGCTGTGGCTTGTGCGATGACCGGACTGCTGGGTAGGGGCTCACCGTCAAACAAACGGACCAAGGTGGCCGGCGAGGCCACACCGCCGGTATTGATCACCGTCGCCTGTAGCTCCAGGCGATCACCATCACGCGGCTCGCCAGCGGGTGGATCGAGGGTGATCTCGAGGTCGGACTGGGTGAACTCGGTGACCGTGAACGCGAGCTCAGCGCGGTTGTTGCCCTCGTCGATCTCGAGCAGCTGACCCTCGGCGTCGACCTGTACGACCAAGCTGAAATCGCCCGCCTGATCGGCTACCCACGCGACGCTCTGTTGTAGCACCTGACCCGCAGTGAAGCCGATCGCACGACGATCGATCTCTTGCTCCGAGCTACCGTCAGCGATCGAAAACGTCACGTCGGTGACCGGCGCGTCAAACGTCCCGCGGTTGCGCAGCTCCACGTCGAAGTTCGCAACGCCGCCGAGCACTACCGGATTCTCGGCGATGGCGAGGTCGGCCTCGGTCACTTCCAGGTCGATGCTCGGTGTCGGCGTGACCTCCACGGTGCCTGAGTTGTTGGCCGTATCGTCCTCGACGGCGGCACTCGTCGCCTCCAGCGTAAACGCCACGGGTTCGCCGCCGGTCAGCAGGTGGGTGAAATTGGCCACCGCGCTGCTGCGTTGGGCCAGGAAGGGCAGCAGCACCTCGCCGAGCGGGTTGCCAACAGGCTCGCCGAGCCACAGGCGCACCGCGACGTCGGTCGCGTCGGTGCGGCCGAGGTTGCGCACCACCGCTGAGACCGCCAGCTCGATCGGCAGGATTGTCGGTGCCGGCGGGATGACAGTGATCTCACTGCTGGCGATCGCCAGATCGACGCCCTCCGGCGCGGCCTGGACCACGACCTCGACGGTCGCCGTGTTGCCGGCCTCGTCGATCTCGCGCACCACGTTCTCGGAATCGAGCTGCAGGGTCAGCAACCGGCTACCTAGTTGGTCGGTCGAATCCCAGACCAGGGTCAGCAAGGTGCTCTCCCCCGGTTGCAGCGCTGCCAGGGTCGCCTCCGCCACCGGGCTGCCGGTCGGTGGATCACCTTCATAGAGCTTCGTCTGTACCGGTTCGGTCGGCAGGCTGCCGGCGTTGGCAACAGTGGCGCGGATTGTCACCGCTTCGCCGTCGCGAGGCTCCAGCGGCTCGACGCTGATCGGCGCCTGGAAGACCAGATCGGGCAATCGGAAGGCTTCCAAGCCGGTCACCGCCCGGGCAGTGGCGTAGACGCTGCCGTCCCAGCTGCCATCGACCCCTTGGCGGGAGCGTAGGAAAGCCTCGGCCGCGCCGCGGTCGACCGCCCCACCGGCGCCGAAACGCGCCACGGTCTCGAGCACCGAGGCGGTATCGTGCACGGTGGAAGGGCTATCGCCAAAGCCACCGTCGGTCCCGTTCTGCTTGGCCGCCAGCCAGCCGAGGGCCGCACCTTGCACGGGTGCGGCACGATCGAGCTCGGCCAAGGTTTGCAGTACCGCCGTCGTCACTCCCGTGCGACTCGGCGCTCCCGGCACGTGGCTCCAGCCGCCGTCCGCCCCCTGGGTGTCGTGGAGGTATTGCACCGCCAAGTCGACCGCCGCGGCGGAGATCTCGCTCGCCGTCGTGGCCAGCGCAAGGGCCGTATCGAGCGGATCACTGGCATGCCCCGTGGCGACGCCCCAGCCGCCATCAGCATTTTGCCTCGTCGCCAGCTCGCCCCGGGCAGCGGCGGCATCGAGGCCCAGCACCGCCAGGCTGCGGCCGGAGCGCGCCAAGTAGTCGGTGCTCTCTTCCTGGCGCTGGCTCAACCAGCTCGCCGCATCGTCCGAACGCGTGAACTCGGCATCGAGCTGGCGCAGGGTCGCCAGGGCTATCGTGGTGTCGCGCAGACGGGTGCCCGGATCGTCTTGCCAAAACCCCTCGGCCTCCTGGCGACCCCGCAGCCAGGCCAGGGCATCGGATAGATCGAAAGCTTCCGCGGGCCGAATAGCGCCGCCGGTGGTGCCGCCGGGCTCGCCCGGGTCACCGGCGGTCACCCCCGTCGGCGTGACCTGCAAAGTGCCGCGCCCGCCGGTCAGGAGGGTGAACCGGAGGGCCAGCTCCCGGCGCAGGCGATCGATCGCTTCCAGGTCGACTGCCAGCAGCGGCTGCTCGGGCCGCTTGAGGTAGAGGAAAGCAGCGCGATAGGCGCGCGGCGTGGTCCCTGCGACGAGCTGCCGCGGGCCTTCGCTGGCGATCACGTCAGCGACGGTCAGTTGGCGCGCCGTGCCGTCGACGGTGACATCGTTCTGCGGCAGCTGGGCCGGCTCGATGGCCGGATTGTCGATCAGCAGAAACGGTGCCACCTCCTGCTCGTCGTAGAAGCCAGCGAGGTAGAGATCGAGGGGACTGTAGAAGCGCTCGGTGGCCCGCGCGGTGAAGGTGCCGTCACCGTTGGCGCGCCAATCGCTGCCGTACATCACCGAGGCGTCGGAATCGAGCAGATAGCTCCAATGCGAGCCGTCGAGCCCCAGCAAGGCGCCGTTCGACGCCGTCGTGTAGCAGCACCATTGGTGCAGCAGCTCGTGAGTCATGACGACCAGGGTGTCTTCGAAGGCCGGGTCGAGTGGCTGGGTGGCGTAACGGCTGAGGGCCGCCATATCGATGGTGCCGCGCAGCTTGCCGGCGCTACCGAAAACACCGGATTGATCGAAGGGTTCGACGCCGATCCCCTCGACGTCGTTGCGCACCATCAGGTGGAAGGCCCGGGCGCCGCCGGTATCGAACTCGAAACCAGTGAAGACGAACAGAAAGTCCGCGTCGTCCGGCTGGTGCCGGTAGAGCTCCTGGGCCACTGCCGACCGCGCTTCGACGTTGAGGGCGCCGGCGAGGGTCTTGTCGTAGTTGCCAACGACGTCGAAGACCGAGATGTGATCGAACTCTCCGAGATAGGTCGCCGAGAAGGGCTCGGTCGTTTTGAGGCGCGAGGCGTCCCATTCGCCATCGAGGCGGTAGCTATCGCCGTCTGGCGAGGTGTGGGTCGACGATGGCGCAGCACCCGCCGACAGGCCGGGCAACAACCAGAGGAGCAAGCTGAGGGCGATCATTCTCGAAGGTGACACGGCTAGATCCCGTCCTCTCTTCAGTGCTGAAGTCAGCCCGTCGGGGTCATCCCAATGGGCGGCAGGAAACTTTCGATCTCCCCTACCTAAGCGCAAATCGGCCCTGAATACGTTCACCCCCGCTGAAAATAATCCGCCAAAACGCATCGACCCGGATCACCCGGCACGAAGCCTGGCGATCCGGGTCGTCGGATGCGGCCCTATGGGAGGGAAACTACTGTCGGCGCAAGCGGACGCTGCCGCTGAAGGTGTCGATGACGATCCGGGCTTCGCCGTCGCCGAGAGAAAACTCGAGCTTCTTCTCCGGCGTGTAGCGCCCGGTGCGCTTGGCCGGTGGGCCGAGCTCGTTGTCGATCCGGCCGCTGTAGGTCTCGACCCGGAAACGGGCCGAGGTCGACGACGGCAGGTTGAGCTCTACGCTACCGCTGTGGCTTTCGATTTCGATCTCGGCTCGGCCGGCGAGCGAGCCGTCGAGGTCGATGCCGCCGGAGGTGGTCGAGAGATCCGCCCGCCGCACCCCGCCGGTCGAGAGGTCGATCGAGCCCGAGACCGTGTCGGCCTCGATCTCTTCTGCCTCACCGCGCAGGCGAATGCGGCCACTCACTGTCTCGACCTCGAGCTGCTCGACGCTGGCCTCGACCTCGATGGAGCCCGACACGGCCTCGAGATCCAGTGCTTTGGCGTCGCCCTCGATCTCGATCGAGCCGCTGACCGATTCCACCGTCAGTTCGCCGCTCACGCCGTCGATCTCG
>JBCCGX010000168.1:0-12326 GCA_039029035.1 Acidobacteriota bacterium
AGCAATCGACCTTCGGATTTTTGCTCGATGAGCCAGGGTGAAGGGTCGAGCAACTCGACATCTGTCGTTTCCTCGAGGTATCGATCGAGCTGCTGCAGCCGCGAGATATCGGAGAACCGAGGGATCGATGCGGGCATGAATTCGGGATAGATCGTGTCCTTGTTTGGTGCGATCACGATCAGATACTTGCTGCCCAAGCTCTCGATGAAGTCCTTGTTGGCTTGCAGACGCTGGCCCCACACGGTGAGCTGTTGCTCGGTGTAGAGCTCGCGCGCTTGGTAGTACTCGAGGTTCTTGTTGGCCGCCAGGAAGAGCCAGTCGTCTCGACCGACGATGACTTTGTCGTTGGGTGACTGGCCGAAAAAACGAATCAGCACGCGATTGCGTAGCTGAATCAGTGTGTCGCGCAGGCCGAGCCGATCCTCGACATAGGCTTCGGTACTCTTGATCCGCTCCGCCACGGAGCTGTCGGCCGGTAACTCCTTCGGCGAGGCCGCACGGGTTCTGTTCTCGAGCAGATCGGGCAAAGGTTGGACGTCAGCGAGCCACGAGGCCACCGGAGAGAACAGAAAGACGACGAACAGAAACGTCAGCAGGATTTGATCGAAGCGCGCTAGCGACAACATCAGGGCCCCTAGAATCGGAAGTACAGGAATGGGTTGTGCGATCCGGCGGCGAGCTCCATGGAGCACAGCAGCCAGAGCAGACAGCAGACCACGACACGGACCACCGACAGCGCGACCGTGGGCGGCGTTTGAATCTCGCCCTCCGCGGCGGGCTGAAAGCGACGCCAGAAGCCAAGGGTCAGTGGCGTTGACCAAACGATTCCGGCGACCAAAGCGGTGGAGATCAAGGGCGTCGCGAGCATCGCCACGGTCAGGGTGCTGGGGGTCTCCGGTGCAAGGCCGAAGAGTGCGCCGAGGTAGCTGAGCGCGTAACCGAGGCCTTCAGCGCGGAAGAAGACCCACCCCAACATGACAACGAGCAGGAGGTAGACGTGTTGGACCAGTCTTGGGGTCCGCGAGAGGAGGCTCTTGAACCCGACTCGCTCGATCACCAGGAAGGCGCCGTGGTAGGCGCCCCAGATGACGAAATTCCAGCTCGCGCCGTGCCACAAGCCACACAGCAAGAAGACCGTGATCAGGTTGCGGTACGTCGCCAGGGGCGTTCCGCGGCTGCCGCCCAGGGGAATGTAGACGTAGTCGCGGAACCAGCTCGAAAGCGTGATGTGCCAGCGGCGCCAAAACTCCTGGACGGATCTCGCCACGTAGGGGTAACGAAAGTTCTCCGGAAAGCGGAAGCCGAAGATCGCCCCCAGGCCGATCGCCATATCCGAGTAACCCGAGAAATCGAAGAAAATCTGCAGCGTGTAGCAGACCAAGCCGAGCCAGGCGAGGCCGAAATTCAGTTCAGCGGCGGGTAGCGCGAAGATACGGTCAGCCGGCACCGCGACGATGTTGGCCACGAGAACCTTCTTCGCCAAACCGATCGTGAAGCGGGTAATGCCCCAAGAAACATCGCTCATTTTCCGCGTGCGATGGCGGATCTGGTCGGCGATCTGGCGGAAGCGGACGATCGGCCCAGCGATGAGCTGCGGAAACAGCGAGATGTACAAGGCCGCATCTAGCGGATTGCGCAGTGCTTTCGTCTCGCCGCGATAGATGTCGACCACGTACGACAGAGCCTGGAAGGTAAAGAAGGAAATGCCGATCGGGAGGTGTAGGTCGACGGCGGGCAACGGTGCGCGTCCGACCAAACCCGTGATCTGGTTGAGGGTTCCGACGAAGAACCCGGCGTACTTGAAGACCGCGAGGAGTCCGATGTTGAACACGACGGCGATCGCCAAGGCGATTCGCGAGCGAGGGTTGTCGCGTCCCGGCTCGACCGCCAAGCCAAACAGGTAGTTCAGCAGAGAGCTCGCGATCATGAGGAGGACGTACCATTGCTCGCCCCAGGCGTAGAACGTCAGGCTGGAGATCAGCAACGCCAGGTTGCTGAGACGCTGAGGGAGTACGAACCACAGCGTCAGAACGGCGGGTAGGAAGACGAAGAGGAAGATCGAAGAGCTGAAGACCATCGAATTCAGGCGCCTCGCCGAGTTGAATGTTTCAGTCTCGCGCCCGGGCGCTCGAACACCCCCGTACGAGACGCATCCTTGAGGGTCCGTGGCTGCCGGCCAGCCGCCGCCCGTGACGCTAGACGTTCAGACAGCATCACATCCATCTGCCGAGCTGCTGGCCGAGGGCACTCATACTGCTTGTCAGTCATACTGCTCCAATTCCGCGCCAACCCCAGGCTTCCACGCCTGGGCCTTGCTGAGGTCCCAGCCTGTTCGGCTCGTAGCTCTCCACTAGCAGCTCTCAGCCAGCAGCGCTCCGCCAGTTCCGGCCCCTCGAGATCGCGCCATCCTACCCCAGGGACCGCCAGTAGAGGCCAAGACCAAGCACTCACCTCGGCGGCGAGCCGGGCAGCCTCCCTCTCTTCAGAAAACCGATGTTCCACTCTCCCGAGGGATTGCGCGTCCTCGTTCAGAAGCAAGTCAAGGATGACCGGCATGAGAGGGGGCTCACGAGGAGCCTCTTCGACCGGCGCCGCAACCAAGGAGAACGACAGTGAAGATCGAATCAAGCTCAGGTGGTCAGATGGGTGTGTTCTGGGGTCAGTCCTTCGAATCGTATGATGCTGCGATCGCGGCGGCAGCCGAAGCGGCTCAGAAAGACCTGGCAGGCAAGACTTTGGAGTGGTTCGAAGTGCTCGAGTTCCGCGGCGGATTCGATAATGGGAAGCTCCAATACCAGACCGCGATTCGGGTCGGTTACGCCTAGCGGACACGAGCGGGGAAGCCGGGTGGCAAAACACTGGCCAGCGCTGGCACCTCACGGCTTCCCCGGCCAACCGGCTCGGGTCTGTTCTCTCGCCACCTTCGATGCCGGCACGGCGCTGGCCAAGAACGCCACGAAGGCCAGCAGCGCCCAGATACCGACAAACGTCAGTGGATCCCCTGGCCCGACGCCGTAGAGCAGGTGGCGAGCGCCCGGAGCGAGGAGGCCGAAGACCGCACCGCCGAGGATAAATCCGAGGCTGACGAGCTTCAGGCTGCGGCGGATCACCAACGAGGAGATCTGGTCGGGACGGGCGCCGAGGGCCCGACGAACGGCCATCTCACCACGTCGGCTGGCCACATTCGTGGCCACATGGGCATAGACGCCGAGAGTCGTCGTGAGAAGCGCGACCAGCCCGAGAACCGTGACCACGAGCAAGGCCAGGCGACGGTCGGCCAAGCTGTTGCCGGCCCATTGCTGGGCGTCGCCGGGGCTGATCCTCTGCAAGTCCGGGTCGAGCCCGCCGACCACGGCGGCGATCCGCTGAGCCGATACCGACTCGCCGGTGCTACTGCGCAACAGGTAGGTGGCTCCTTCAGCGGGGTATTGACTGAAGGGCAGATAGATCTCAGGGCTCGCACCGACATCGAGACTGGCCTGGCGGACATCACCGACGAGGCCGACAATTTCCCAGGGCGTCCCTCGAGCCGTCAGCTCACTCCACCAAGACAAACGCAGCCGGCGGCCGAGCACGTCTGTGCTTCTGGTGGCTTGTGCAGTCCCGCCGAAATGGGCGCGCCGGAAGGCGTCGTTGACCACCAGCACTCGTGGGGCATCCGTGTCGTCGTTCCAGTCGGGCAGACGCCCCGCCAGCAAGGGAATACGCAGGGCGTCGAAGTAGCCTTGACTGACCACATTGATCGCCGACGTGGGCCGCTCAGTACCTGGCGAGGGCTCGCCCTCGCGCTCGAAAGAGACTCTGAATCCCCGCACCAGAGGACGACGGGCCACCGCCCCCACGGCGTCGATCTCCGGTAGGTCGGCCAGCTCCCGGTGCAGCTCCCGGTGCATCCGGATCACTTTGGGCTCGGTGTCGTAGCGCGTCTCCGGCAAACCGAGACCGAAGCTGGTCACACCCGCGGCGTCGAAGCCCGGATCAGTCTGCAGCAGGGCCACGAAGCTGCGGCCGAGCAGCCCGCCAGCCAGGAGCAACAGCGTGCCCAGCGCCACCTGGGTCACCACCACGGCACTGCCGGACCGAGTCAGCTCCACATTGGGGCTTCGCGCCACGCCGAGGTCGCTTGCCGGCTGTCGGCGTCGCAGGCGCCAGGCGGGCCAGGCACCGAACAGCAGTCCGCAGGAGAGGGCGAGGGCACTGGCCAGCATCGCAGAGCCCGCGCTCAGTTGGAGGGCGTCGAGATCGAACCCGGCGATAGGCGCCGCACCACCGAGCACGGGCAAGGCCAGGGGCAAGCCGTCCAAGGCGAGCTTCGCGACCCACAAACCGGCGAGACTACCTCCGAGGCCGATCAAAGCGCCTTCGAGCAGGGTGGGCAAGGCGAGCCGCAGACCGCCCGCGCCGAGAGCGGCGCGAATCGCCCGACGACGACGATGGCGCACGGAGCGTGCGAGCATCAGCCCGGCAACGTTGGCGCAGACAATGATCAATAGCAGGCTGGCGCCGCCCAACAGCAGACTCAAGGGGCGCCGATTCGCCCCGCGCCAGGCCGTGTCGAGACTCTCGGCACCGATGCCCAGGCCGTCATGGGTCATTGGCCAGGCCCCGGCAAGCCGCTCGCCGAGGGCAGAAAGCTCAGCCTGGAGACCGGTCAGATCGACGCCGGGGCGCCTGCGGGCGACCACTTCGAGGGCCCGTTTGCTGCGGCTGCCGCCGTAGTCGGCATGGGATATCGGAATGTAGGCATCCGGCACCCGGCCGCGGATCACCATTCGAAACTCGGCCGGCAAGACCCCGAGGATCGTATGGGCTTTGCCGTTGAGCCACAGACACTTCCCCAGCACGTCAGGTTCGCCGGCAAAAAACCGACGCCACAAGCCATGCCCGATGACCACCACCGGTAGATCACTCTGCTCCTCTTCGGCGGTGAAACCTCGCCCCAGTCGAGGCTCGACGCCGAGGGTACGAAAGAGGCCGGCGGTCGTCATACCGACCTGCACCACCTCCACCTCCGACAGCTGGCTCTCCGGGGCGTCGCTTCGGCCACCGGCCGTTTGCAGGCCGAAGCTGCGCAGGCGATAGCCCGCGAGATGCTCGAGGCCCTCGACTTCGCGCCACGCGGGCAGGGTATCGAGCGCGACGCCGCGCCGCGAGGCTTCCCCCTCGCCCTGCTCCTCGCGCAACTCGTAGACCGAAACCAAGCGCTCGGGCTCAGGATAGGGCAGAGGGGCCAGCAACAAGCCCTGGACGGCAGCGACAAGGGCCGTGTGGGCGCCACTGCCGAGGCCAAGAATGAGCAACGCCGTCGCACTGAAGACGGGATCGCGGCGCAGACTCCGCAAGGCATAGCACAGCTCACCGGGCACAGTGGGCCATCGGAACCGGAGGAAGTCCAACATAGGGTCGATGCTACAACTCGCGCGAGAGATAGCCTACGCCGCTTGGTCGATTCGCAAACGCGATCATCGTTCCGCTGATCCTGGCGAACGATCCGGCAGCTACCCTCGAGTCCTGGGCGCTAGCTCGCCACTTCGACCTGCGTCTCGTCGCCTTCCAACATCTCGAGCACGCGCCAGCCCGCAACGGTGTTGGTGGCCACGTAGGTGTTGCTCGGATCGAGCCGGCTATAGTGTGCGGCGAAGGTGACGCTGGCGGCGAGACGCGTTCGTGCCAGGTCGAAGACGAGATCACGCTCACGCTGCTGGAGCGGCCGGACTGAGAGATAGCCCTGCAGAACGTCATCGGCCGCCGCAGACGGATCCTCGGCCCCCAACATCGCATAGGCCACGGCGATAGCGAGCTCGAAGACGTTCGCGGTGTAGGTGACGTCGCCGAAATCGATCAGTCCGACCACTCGATCACCGCGCACCAGAACGTTGTCGTTGTTGACGTCGCCGTGCACGACGCCGCAAGGCAGGCCCTCGAGCCGGGGCTCGATGTGATCGGCGAAGCGCTCGAGGATGCTCTCGATCAGGCGGCGTCGCCGTGGGTCACCGATATCGCGGACATAACGCTCGAGGCGCAGGGAATGCTTCAGGTCCCATTCCCGGAAACGCTGCATGGCCGGGTGGGCGAACCCTTCCAGGGCCCGAGTGAGCTCGCCGGTCACGCGACCTAGGTCCAGCCGCAAGCGACGACTGTACGGTGCGCTGGCGGACCAGGGCGTGCCCGCGACATAGGACAGCAGGCGGACGTGATGCCGAGCGCCATTGCGACCCTTCACTGTGGCGATGGGATCGTCATCCCGGGTGGGATAGAGCCGGGCGACTTCGAACTGCCTGCTGGCTGCGGCACACTGCAGCGTTCCGTTCTGCAAATCGACCGCGGCAAAGTCGTCCATGGTGTTGCTGATCTTGAGCACCCGGCGACTGCCCGCCGGATCTTCGAGCAGGAAGTTCTGATCGTAGTAGCTCGGCAACGGCTTACCGGCACCGTCGAACCCATAGAGCTCGTGCGCGATCTGCCGGGCTTGATCAATAGAGAATTCGGGCTTCTGAGCGGCCATGGCAAGTTGGCGGCCTGGCGAATCTGGACCGTCGAAGGCCTCCTTTACACAACCTTCACACTAGTCGCAAAGTGGCCGACCTCGCAAGCACGGCAACGCTGGAGCGCAGGCTGCGCGCGTGCGCCTGTTCTCAGGTCGCGAAGCGGTTCTCAGGCCGCGGCGTCGGCGTTCTGCCGGCGGATCTCTTTCAGCAGCTCGATGTTGTGCCGGTGCCCGGTGAGCCGCGCCGTGACCTTGCCGCGGATCGGAAAGCCCAGCAGATAGAGGTCGCCGATGATGTCGAGGATCTTGTGGCGCACGAACTCGTCGTCGAATCGCAGCTCGGTGTTGACGACGTTGTCTTCCCCGACCATGATGCAATTGTCCAGCCGCCCGCCGGAGCCCAAGCCGAGCTCCGCCATCATCTTCAGGTCGCGCATGAAGCCAAACGTGCGGGCCGGCGCGATCTCTTTCTTGTACTCCTCGAAGGTGCCGAGCTCGAACTCGTAGCGCTGCTCACCGATCGGCGGCGGATAGCGCAGCAAGTAGGACACCCGGAAGCCGTCATACGGCTCGATCGACAGCCGCTGACCGTTCTCCCGCACCACTTCGTACTCCCGGTCGATCACCAGCTCTTTGCGTGCCACCCGCTGGCTCTCGAGACCGGCCTCCTCGATCACTTTGCAAAATTCCAACGCCGAGCCGTCGAGCACCGGGATCTCGCCGTGCACCTTGATGAACAGGTTGGTGATGCCGCGGGCATGGAGGGCCGAGAGCAGGTGCTCCACCGTGCGGATACTTTCACCGTCGCGCGACAAGGTGGTGGCGTAGTCGGTGTCATCCACCCGGCTGACGTGTGCTGCGATGACTTTCTCCGCCGGTAGGGTGAGAAAGTGGATACCGCTGCCCGGCGGCAAGGGCTGCAGCACCATCCCGGTGCGGGTGCCGGAGTGCAGCCCTAGGCCGTAGATCACGGTGCTGCGCTTGATCGTCTTCTGATGCTTGCGGGCATTGCGCACGATCGGCAGACCGGGCGGGCCGACGATCTCTTTCTCGATCTCGAGCCGGTTGCGGCGCGCCTGAGCCGGCCGAAACGAGCCCGTTGCGGTCCCCGCCTGGGATTTCTTGTGCTCCAGAGCACCGGAGACGGCGTCGATCACCTGGTTGTAGGACAGGGGCTTCTCCAGGTAATCGTAGGCCCCCATGCGAATCGCCTTGACCGCGGTCGACACGGTGCCGTGTCCCGAGATCATGATCACGGCGGCATTCGGATCGATGTCACGCAACGCGTGCAGCACTTCGAGGCCATCGCGATCGGCCAGCCAGATATCGAGAAAGACGACATCGGGCTTCTTCTTCTTGAACTGAGCCAGGCCGTCGAGGCCGCTCGAAGCTTCGAGGGTCTCATAACCCTCGTCGGCCAGCACGTCAGCGATCGTCGAGAGTACGGTTGGCTCGTCGTCGATGATCAGAACCGTATTGGGCATCGTCTGGGTCTCCCGCAGCTGCGGCCACCATCTTTGAACCTCCGGGCCGAAGCCAGCGGATGATATCGCACCGCGACCTGTTATCCTCTCTCTTGTATCCTGTATCTCACCAGACTGATGCGCATCAGCGAAGACGAATTCACTGCCCTGGTGGAAAGGGCCATGGACAATCTACCGGCCGAGTTCGCCGAGCTGCTCGACAACATCGCGGTCGTGGTGGAGGACGAGCCCGAGCCCGAGCTGCTGCGCGAGATGGGTATGGGTGAAGACGAGGATCTGCTAGGCCTCTACACCGGCATCCCGCTCTCCGAGCGCGAAGCGGCCTACTCTGCCCTGCCGGACCAGGTGGTGCTCTACCGCCTCCCTCTGGTGCGCATCAGCCGCGATCGCCGCGAGCTCATTCGCGAGGTTCGCGACACCCTGGTCCACGAGCTCGGCCACCACTTTGGCTTGACGGACGAGGAGATGCCCTATTGAACAGCAACAACAGATCAGCGGGTCCGTCTTCGTTCTAGAGGAGATGCCCTATTGAACAGCAACAACAGATCAGCGGGTCCGTCTTCGTTCTAGAGGAGATGCCTTACTGAAGCGCGGCGCATTGCGATCCATCGACCGAACCCGATATGCTGCTGTGAAACTCTGACAATCTGCTCGATGACCGTGAATGCCACGGAGACTGTGCCCCGTGACCGATCCAGCTTCGCCGCTCGCCTACCCGTCGCAACACCACATCGGTGATGTCGACTATACGTTCCGCCTGATGACTGTGGCGGATCGCGACAAGATGCTCGCCTTCACCCGCGCTCTGCCGGAGCGCGACCTGCTCTTCCTGCGCCTCGACATCACCCAGGACTCGGTGGTCGATGGCTGGGTGCGCAACATCGAGGCCGGCAAGACGATCTCGATCCTGGCCGAAGACGACGGACGCCTGGCAGGCTATGGCAGTCTGCACCAGAGCGAGAGCCAGTGGACGCGTCATTTGGGCGAGATTCGCTTGCTGGTCGGCCCGGATGATCGCGGCAAGGGCCTGGGCGGCGAGCTGGCGCGGCAGATCTTTGCTCAGGCACGGCAGCTCGATCTGATGAAGCTCATCGTCCGCATGATGTCATCCCAGCAAGACGCCCAGACGCTCTTCCATCACCTGGGATTCATCCCCGAAGCACTGCTCAACGACTGGACGATCGACCGTGAAGGGCGGACCCACGACCTGATCATCATGTCGCGTGAGGTCGAAGACGAAGCTTGATCCGAGTCTGCACCCCCTTTGCCACATTGCGGCATATCGGAGCCATTTTGCCGCAGCGTGCCAATTGGACCGGTCGTCCGCCACAAGTGCCGATTCTGCACCTCGAAGGACCGAGATCAGGCAGCCTGAGCTCGGATCGAGCCCGCCGAACGGCCATCGATAAAAAAAACAGCTTCGTGATTCGAGCCAGAGAACTCGGCTCAAAGTACTGAATAAAAACAGTTTATATAGTTGTCCCCGCGGGCTGACTGGCCACGCATCAAAGCATTGCGATCAGCGCATAGGCCATCTCTCCCCAGCCTGGCACAGCCCTTGCTTTAAGGTCGAGAGTAATGTGGTCGGAAACGATCACGGGCTTCAAAAGCCCGAAGGCCTACCAAAAATGATGGCGACTCATTGCCATTCTTACCTATACTCCCACCTCATTGCCCACCCACACTATCTAACCTTTCAGGCCACCCCGGAGTCATGGGGTGGTTCCCGCGTGTCTGCTGATTTTTTAGGCGAAAGGGCTTGACACAAACTTCCGGCCTTCCCTCCTGATGCCGCGATGGCATATAGACATGCCACAATGTCTCACTCCTTTGCAGCGGACGTCTCCAACATCCTCTGGGTGCTCCCACTCAGACGACTCGACTGTGGCCACGGCGAACGGCGTGACGGAAGGCTGTCTTTCGCATAGCATGGCCACGTGGGAGACGCGGTGGCGGTCCAATGCGGCATCTCTGAACCAAACCCTCGAGCAATCCACCAAGCCATGACAACCGTTCTGCTGACCGTCTCGATCTTTGCCCTCGTCATGCTGGCGATGGCGATCGGTGTCATCCTGCGCAGACCCTGCCTGCGCGGCTCCTGCGGTGGCCCCGAGGTCCTCGATGCGTCAGGCGAGTCGCTGACCTGCGCCACCTGTCCCAATCGCAAGAAGCGACAGGCCGCAGCAGCCCGAAGCGGGCTACCTGTCGTCCAATCCGAGAGTTGACGCTGCCCTCAAACTGTCGCTGACAGGGCGGGGTTCAGGGCGCGATGCGAGCCGCGAAGGCCGGAGTCATCCGCTCTGCGAAGTCCTCGCCCTCGCGCACCAGCATCAACACGGCCAGGTTCTCACGCTCGGCCAGCTCCCATCCCTCGTCCGGCCCCAGGACCAGGAGCGCTGTCGCCCAGGCATCGGCCACCATGCACTGCGCATGGACAACACTGACCGAGGCCAGCCGGTGTCGAATCGGCCAGCCGTTGCGCGGATCGATAATGTGCGAAAACCGCTCTCCATCGCGCTCACGGTAGTTGCGGTAGTCACCGGAGGTCGCCACCGCGGCACCGTCCAGAGGAACGATGCGTTGCAGGCCGCCCGGCGTTTCCACCGGGCGCTCGATACCCAGCCGCCAGACCCGCCCCTCGGCGTTGCGTCCGCTGGCTCGCACCTCCCCTCCGACCTCCACCCAAACATCGTCCAGGCCCTCGGCCAGCAAGGCGTCGTGCACCCGGTCGACTGCATAGCCTTTGGCGATCGACGACAGGTTGACCGAGAGATCAGGCAGCGCCTTGCTCAGGCTTTGGGACTCGGCATCGAGCGTCAGCTGATCGAAGCCGATCTGCTCCAACAGCTCGCCGATCTGCGCCTCGCCCAGGTCGGTAACTTCCCCTTCCGAGCCGAAGCCCCAGGCATCGATCAACGGGCCCATCGTCGCGTCGAGGGCCCCACCTGAGAGGTGCCAGATATCGCCCGCCGCTGCCGCTACCTCGAAGGTCTCGGCCGAAACAGCGAACGGCGTCGTCTCCCGGTGGCGATTGAATTGACTGACCTCCGAGTCCGGTTTCCAGGTCGACATCTTACCGTCGACGGCCTCCAGCTCGCCTTCGATGATCGCCTGCAGGCGGCTCTGCTGGTCCTCTGCTAATCCGCTCGTCACCACCTGGGTCACGTAATACGTCCCCATGGTGGAACCGCGGAAGACGGTCGTCTGGAGTTCGGGCTCTGCCGGACCCGGTGCGCAGGCAGCGCACCACAGCGCCAGAGGCAGCCAACGGCTGGCGCTGCGTCTACGCATCCCGCGTCTAGCATCGTGGCTCCGTGGCTGACGCCCTTCGCTATCTCGGAAACCGGTACAATAGGTTGACGCAGGACTGTGAGAGGATCCATCCATGACTCTACAACTCAAACTATCATCCGATTTGGAAGAGCGGCTCTTGGAGGAAGCTCAGAAGGCCGGCATGCTGGCGGAGCAATACACTCTGCATCTGCTCGAGACGCATCTTCTCGCCAGGAACCGGCGTCAACACGCTGTCGATCTCCTACAGTCCTGGATCGACTCTGATGATGCCGATGAGCAGAACGACACGGGCGACTACCTGATTCGAAGCCTCGACGAAGATCGCCTATCGGACCGCAAACTCTTTCCCCGCGAGCTGCAAGGCGTGACCTGGTGAGCCGAATCGTCCTGCTCGATGCAGGACCCATCGGTTTGGTAACGAATCCCAAGCGCTCGGAGATGGCGCTGGCCTGCGCCCAGTGGCTACAGTCGTCGATTGCCCAAAACACTCGGATCGTCGTCCCTGAGATTGCGGACTACGAAGTACGCCGCGAGCTGCTCCGTGCACGGAAGACCAAGGGCCTTGCAAAGCTCGACTCTCTTATCGAGATCTTGGACTATCTTCCCCTGACCACCGAAGTCATGCGCAGGGCCGCGAGTCTTTGGGCGAAAGCGCGTCAGCAAGGGCAACCGACAGCCGGAGATAAGACCATCGATGCCGATGTCATCCTCGCAGCGCAGGCCGCCTCGCTCGGGGACTCCGCGGTGATCGCGACTACCAACGTGGGGCACCTCAAACGCTTCGTCTCGGCCGAGCTCTGGCAGGACCTTCAGTAGGCTCGCCTCGGCCCAGACGCAGTATCTTGAGTTGAAAGCAAAAAGGTGCGCATCGCGCACCCTCTTGACTCTGAGATCTCTACCCGAAGTCGTCGAACAGGATGTTCTCCGGCTCCACGCCGAGATCATCGAGCATTTTCATGCAGGCCTGCAGCATCATCGGCGGGCCGCAGAGGTAGTACTCGACGTCTTCCGGCGCTGGGTGGTCTTTGAGGTAGTTGTCGTAGACCACCTGGTGGATGAAG
>JBCCGX010000169.1:0-12292 GCA_039029035.1 Acidobacteriota bacterium
AGCACCGGTGAGGAATCCGTCGTCGGCGATCCACGACATCTCCATCGGGTTCGTCAAATCTTCGCTCGACCAGGAGGGGAAACCGCCAAAGCCCTCACCCGGGCGGCGTGCGGTCAGTGCCGCATCGAGCCAGTAACGTGCTCGGCTGGCGAAGAGCTCGTTGCCGGTGGCCTGGTAGATGCGATTGAACAGATGCGCCAGGCCGGCGGAACCATGGCACAGGCCAGCGTCGACTACGCCAGCGGTGTCCGGCGGACGCTGTGCGCTGGCGGAGGCAATGCGCACCGCCTGTTCTTCCCAGTCCGAGCGCGCGGCACCGCGTGCGGCGAGGAGTAGCGAGGCAGCCAGGCCGAGGTCGCCGTAGCACCAGGCGAGCCGCGAGGCCTGCGGCTCGCTGCCGGCGGCGATGCAATTTGGGAAGCGAGCGCGAGCGTCGCTCGCCAGCTCCTGCCCCAGGATCCAGTCCATCGCCCCTTCGAGCAGCGGCGTCACCCGATCGGTCGCGACACCAGCGGCCAGCATCTCACCGAGCAGCGCCGCCACCGCAGGCACACCGTGCGCTACACCGAGGTTGTAGTAGCCCTCGGGGTAGATCTCGCGCTGATGGGGTGGCAAGAGTTCCGGCGGCGTGTGCCACGTGAGGCCTGGGTCGATACTTTCGGCCAGGCGTTCCAGATGATTGAGCAGCAGCTCGAGGCAGCGCCGAGCGCCGGGCCGCGGCAGAGCTTCCAAGGCATAGACGCCGAGCCCTACCAGCCCCTTGATCAGATCGTAATCGCGAATCCGATCGGGGAGCTCGAGCAGCTTCAAGATGGCCTCGTCGAGATCGTTGCTCGAGACCTCTTCGTCTTCGTCGCTCTCGAAGAGAAGGCCGTCCAGGTGCTCCGAAGTCCAGCCGATGCCACTGAATCCGGTGTAGAGATTCGGCTGCATCGGTTGCGAAGCCATGGCGTCGACCGCCTGATCGAACTCGTCGTCGGCATGCTCGGCAGCCGCTTCGTCTGCCTTTGCGGCCGCGAGATAGGCGAAAAAGATCGCCCGCCCGCAGCGGCCACCGAGGCTGGGATGATCCGTCAGGGGCGTGCCCTCGGGGGGCGTGCGAAGATCCTCGGCAATGCCGTTGATCGCTTGCCAAACAGCCTCAGCCGACTCACCGTCAAGGAGTGGCTGCCAGGGTCCTCTCTCGAACAAGCGGTACCTCCTCTCTCGTCGGTCGTTCACCGATCCCTGAGTCAGAGTGTAACCGACCCTATCGCTAGCCGTTGAACGTTCTGTTCTCGCTTCGCCGCTCGGATATGCCTGCGCGACTCGGATAAGCTAGGTGTGTGATGGCGGAGACTCATCCATGGCGGGAGCGCCTGACCTGGGCCGTGCTCGGCGCCTTCATGGCGACGGGCGGCCTGCTCTTGGGTCAGCGGGTGGCTTCGCGGCCGGCGCCACTACCCGCGCCACGCGAAGCCCAGGTGCCGGCGACTGTGACCCCCAGCGGGCCGGGAGCCGTCGCGGCGGTCGCGGCGCCCGAGTGCTATCTCGGTGTTGTGTTGTCGAACGAGGCGGTCGACGTGGTGGCGGAAGGCGAGGGGAGAGTTCAGGAGATGGCGGTCAACGTTGGCGATGCGGTGGCGCGCGGCCAGCGGCTGGCGGTCCTCGAATCGGATACGGTGCGCCATCAACGGAATATCGAGCAGACCAATTTGGCAGCGAGTGAGGCCGAGCTGCGCCGCATCACCATCGAGACCGAGCGCGCCGAGCAGGAGCACCAGCGTCGCCTCGGGCTCGACGGCTTGTTGTCGCGGGAGGAGATCGCGACCTCCAAGTTCCAGCTCGACACCGCCCAGGCCCGCCTCGAGCTGGCTCAGGCCGAAGTGGCGCAGGTGCAAGCGCGCCTCGATCAGCTCGACGCCCGTCTGGCGCGCTCCGAGATTCGTGCGCCCTTCGATGGCACCGTCGCCTTGCGGTACCTCGACGCCGGGGCCATGGCCGGCAGCGGCATGCCGGTCGTGCGGCTGATCAGCTCGACAGGGCTCATGGCGCGCTTTGCCGTACCGCCCGAAGAGGCGGCGGAGATGGCGGTCGGGGAGTCGGTGCGGGTCGAGGTCGGTAACCTGAACGTCGATCTGGCGGGGACGATCGAGCATTTCATGCCCGAGATCGACGTTGCCTCGCAGCGGATCTTTGTCGAGGCGCGACTGACAACGCCGGCCATGGGCACGCGGCCCATTCCCACCGGTGCAGCGGCCCAGGTGTCTATCGTCCGGACCGGCGAGCCCACTAGCCGCTGCCCGGACGCGCGACGTCCCGGTGCCCTTTCATGACGCATCGCTTCGTCCTGGCGACGCTCTCGATCGGCTGCTTCGCTGTCGCCTGTGGCCCAGCGGTCGATCCGCTCACCGACACTGCCATCGATCTGATGCCGGTGCTCGAGCACGGGAGCTTCCTGCCAGCTGGCGGCGTCTCGGAGCTGACGGCGGAAGCCCCTATTGGCGGCTCGACGCCCTGGGCGGGAGAGGCCTATTGGGCACCCTTGCCGATCCTGCCGGAGGAGGGCTGGGGGCGAGCCAATCAGCTCGGCTGGCGGCCCCAGGGCGAGCGCTCGACGCTCCGCCTGTGGCGTCCCGAGCTTTGGCCGCCGGAGCGCCAGGCCGAGGGCAGCGGCCAGCACCATGGCGGGGCTGAGCTCTTTTTCATCCTACGCCAGCGCCTCGCTCCAGGCACGGCTCGACCACCGGAGGCGCGGCGCATCGACGTGAGCTGGAACGGCACGGCGCTGGGCCAGGTCGAGATGACCGCCGGGCTCGCTGAAGGGCGCCTGGCGGTCGCCGGAGACCAGTTGGCCGAGGTCAACCAGGTGGAGCTGCGCTACGATCCACCGATCCGCCAAAACGCTACCGGAGCCCAGGAGATCGCCTTGCAGCGCTTCGGCCTGGTCGCCGGCAACGGAGCGCTGCCGCCGATGGGTGCGCGGGTCGACCGCCAGCGCGGCTTGCTGCAGGTCTCCGGTACCGGGCACTACACGACGCCGCTCGATCTTCCGCGAGATGTGCGCGAGCTCCGCTTCGACCTGCGCTGGCGCCAGCCTTCCGGCCGCATGCGCTGGCTGGCGGTGACCCCGGATGGGGAACGCCACGAGCTCTTCGCCCACGCGGGGTCGGCAGGCAGCGAATGGGAGGCGGCGCAGGCTCCACTGGAAGGCGTGGCTGGGCAGGACGTCTTCCTGGTCTTGGAGGTGGTCGATGCCGCAGGCGTCGAAGTTCGTGCGCCACGGCTGACCCGGTCTTCTGCTCCGGTGTTCACGGGTGAGGCCACCGCCGAGCGCGGGTCGGCTGCCCCTGGCCCTGCAACTGGCGAGCCGGTGACCGCTCGAGCTCGTCCGGACATTTTCTTGATCCTCCTCGACGCGGCTCGCGGAGATCGCTTCGCCAATCCGGACTATCCACGCCGGACGAATCCGAACATCGATCGCATGGCCGAAGACGCCCTGGTCTTTCGTCGGGCTTACAGCGAGTGCCCGACCACCAGCTGCTCGGTCCCCAACATGGTCACCGGCTTGCCTTTTCTGGCGGCTGGGCTCGGCCGGGGAGGCTGGCTCGACGATGGGGTCGTGACTCTGGCCGAATCTCTGCAGTCTCTGGGTTATCGAACGGTCGGCTTTTCCGCCAATCCCAACAACTCCGCCTCGCGCAACCTGCACCAGGGCTTCGACGAGTTCTACCGTCTGTGGGGGCGGCACCAGGACCACGGCCCCTACGGCATGTCGCGGCGCGCCGCCGAGGTCATTGCCGGGCAGCCGGCCCACCAGCCCCTCTTCCTGCAGCTCCATTACCTGCCACCGCACGAGCCTTACGGGCCGCCGCCGGCCTTCGACGTCTACAGCGATCCCGAGTACCGCGGGCCGATCGCACCGCGCACATCGCCTGGACCCTACCGGCAGAGCCGCGCGGCACTCAGCGACGCCGACGTTCGGCGTTTCATCGACCTTTACGATGGCAATCTGCTTTGGGTCGATGACGCCGTCGGCCGCGTCTTCGCTGCCCTCGAAGCCGCCGGCCGCTGGGACGACAGTCTCGTACTGCTGACCTCGGACCACGGCGAAGCCTTCTGGGAGCATGGTGAGCAGGGGCACAACTCGACCCTCTTCGACGAGATGCTGCATATTCCCTTCATCCTCCGGTTGCCCGGAGGGCAGCGCCCGGCTCATGTCGATACCGACCGCCTCGCCAGCCTCGGCGACGTCGTCCCCACCCTTCTCTCTTACCTCGGCCTCGAGCCGGCCCCCGGCGTCGCAGGTCTCGATCTACTTGGCGCGCCGCCCGATCTACGGCAGCCGCGGCGGATCTTTCACCGTACCAACAACCCCAAGCTACCTCTCACGAGCGTTCGCACGCCACGCTTCAAAGCCATCGTCAAGCCGCGATTCCAGCAACAGTGGCTCTTCGATCTGACGCTCGATCCGCAAGAGAAAAACAACCTGGTCGGTGAGCGGCCGCTGCTCTTCACCGGTCTCGGCTTGTTGATGCGCCAGCATCTGACACGTGCGGCGGCCAGCGAGATCGAGGCAGCCGAGGTGTCCCTATCCGAGGAAGAGCAGGAAGTGCTGCGCTCCTTGGGTTATCTCTGAGGCCCATCACGGTAGCCTCACGCTGCCTGTCCGTACGTTCAGATAAAAAAGGTTAAATTGTCGTTTCGGCGGTACGAGCTGGCGAGCTGATCCGACGAGCCGTAGGAATTTATACACGTGCCCCGGGCTGGCGTAGGGCCGGCGTGAAACTCGATCTTCAGCCCCTGCGTTAGACAAGTAGGGTCTTCGAGTTTGCTCACCGCCGGTTGCGAGGTCGGGAATGAAAGATGGATTCGAGCCGTCGATCTTTCAGTAAGATTTTCTCCGTAAAAAATCTCAGCAAGCTCGTGGCGGCGAGCTCCATTTTGCTTTTTGCCTTGTATGGCCGTGTGCGGGGCGAATGCACCGTAGCCAAGCCGGCCAAGAAGTGGAACGGGGTCCCCATTGGCCTGATTGCGGATGCCGGAGTTCCCGCCGGCGTCATCGAAAAAGCGGTCGACTATTGGGCGGCCTGCGAGACTTATGGCAAGGGTTTCCCGCCCTTCGTCACCACACCGCTCGACGAGCGCTCGACAGCGCCGCGGCTCGAGGTAACTCTGGTGCGGTACAGCCAGAGTGAACGGTGCGCCACCTTCCACGGCCGCACCATTACCCTGTATGCCTTTGCCAGGCATCGCACCGGCAAGCCCATCCTCTGCGGCTCGTTGGCGCAGAATCTGGCCCACGAGCTGGGACACTTTCTGGGACTGAAGCACGCGGCCAAAGCGGCGGATTGCAAGCTCGACATCATGTCGACGGTCAAGCAAGTCAACTCGCGCCGGCGACGGGTCACCGAAGGCGAGTGCCGGGCGGTCGATTCGCGCTGGCTAGCGGCCGACGAGAGGCCGCCGGAGGGACCTTTGGGCGAGCGGGCTCTTGCACGCCTGGAAGAGCCCTGAGCTCAGGGCGCCGCCGCGGCGGGCGCGAGCTCGACCTGCAGCTCGTCGATCAAGCGTTGGGCGTCCTCGGCCACGAAGCCCGGCGTCTCGACGCCGTCGGCGATACCCTGCAGCGCCGCCTCGGCGGCGGCGAGGGCAGCCTTCGGATTGCCGGCCACCCGGTGGCTTTCGGCTGCGGCGAGGTGCAACATCGGGGACTCCGGGTGGGCCTGCTGTCCGAGCTCGGTCAGGGCCAGGCCGAGGTCCGGCCGTTCGAGCTCCCAGAACCTCTCGGCGTAGGCATAGAAGGCGAAGTCGTTGTTCAGGTAGCCCGGGAAACCGGCCTCCTTGTGGCGCTCGAACCATTGGCGACCGACATCGACCCCGTCGCGCACCATGCGCCAGGCGACTGAGGTGCCGAGAATATTGGCCGGCGGTTGCTCGAGGCCGAAGAGCAGGCGTCCGATGGCGGCGGTGAGCGCTCCCGATCGGCTGCTGTCCGAGTTGCCGAGCGCCACCAGGGTGTAGCGGCCTCGATCGACCAAGACGATCGAGGCGCGATAGCCCGCCAGCGAGCCACCGTGGGCGATGAGCTCGATCTCGGGCAGGCCGAGGGCCTCGCCGCTGTCGATCCGCCAGCCGTAGCCGTAGGTGCCGGCATGGGGAGTGAACATGCGGTCGCGCAAGCCGGGATCGAGCAGCTCGCTGCCGACCACGGCACGGGCCCATTTGAACAATGCCCGTACCGAGGCATGCACGCCGCCGGTGGAGTATTTGTTCGACTGGTCGCGGTAGGGCTCCGGCTCGTAGCGCAGATCGAGGCGGCCGTCGTCGAGGCGTCGGATCTGAAATTCGTAACCATGGGCGAGGCGCTCCACCGGCTCGTGGTTGTAGGCGAAGCCGAGATCGTCGACGCCGATCGGCCGGGCGATCCGCTCGCGGATCAAGGCGCCGTAGCTCTTGCCGCTGACCTGCTCCGCGATGTAGGCCAGGATGATGTACCCCATACTGCTGTAGGAGTACTCGCTGCCGGGCTCCGACTGGAGCTCGAGCCGGCCGATGGTCTCGACATAGTCACTCACCGGGCGGTCGAGCCGCAGATAGTCGTCGAGGTCGATGCCGATGGCGTCGAAGCCGCCGTAGTGCGGTAGGCCCGAGCTGTGGCTGAGCAGTTGGTGGATCGTGATGCCCGCCTTGTCGGCGGGATAGCTTGGCAGATGCTTGGCCAGGGTGTCCTCGACCCGCAGCTTGCCTTCGGCCACCAGTTGCATGATCAGCATCGAGGTGAACTGCTTGCTGACCGAGCCGACCAGGAACACCGTGTCGGGGCGATTCGGAATGTGCCAGGCGCGGTCCGCCTCGCCGAAGCCCCCCTCGTAGATCACTTCGTCGCCTGCTGCGACCAAGACCGAGCCGCTGAATCGATCCTCGGCGTGGTAGCGCGCCACCAACTGGGCGATCGCAGTCGAGTCTACGATGGCCGAACGCACAGCAGGCGAAGCCACCGCCACCGGCGATTCACTGAACGCCATGGGTGCAACGAGCAAGAACAGGCCGAGAAATCCCAAGAGGTCGAGACGGATAGCGCGCATGGAAGCTCCTTTCGTTCCACGAGATACGGACGGCATCGCTCAGGGTTCAGCCCCGCCGGACGAAGCGCCAGGAAGCGGTAGGAGCCGCTGCAGGATGGAGCGGGGACCCGTCATTGTCGATCCCGCTTTACAATGTCTCTTTTCTTGCCTCTGTCGCTGCGCCGCGCGCATCCGAGAAGCCGGATCGGGGCGAAACTTGTGGCGTCCGGGTCCGTATGGCGGGAGGGATGTCGATCCAAATAAGAACCGGGCGCGGCTGCGCCTAAAGGATTTTTCGCGCACAAGGAGTTGCCATGACGAGAGCGCTTCGCAGACTCGTTGCCATCTGTCTCACCGCCACCTTCGCCGCTTCCGGCGCCTGGGCATCGACCAAGGAACGCTGGGGGCAGTTCCGCGGACCCGTGGCGGAGGGCCTGGAAAAAGCTTCGGCCCTACCGAGCAGCGAGTACGGTCTCGCCGTCGCCTGGAGCCGCGACCTCGGCTCCGGCTATTCGAACGTTTCGATCGCTGACGACAAGGCGATTGCCACGTTCACCAGTGGTGATGTCGACGTCGTCGCGGCCCTCGATCTGGCGAGCGGCGACGAGGTCTGGCGCTACGAGCTGGGCGAGAAGTACGCTGGCCACGACGGCTCGACCGACGGTCCTCTGAGTACGCCGACAATCGCCGGCGACTCGGTGTACGTCCTCGGGGGCAATGGCGAATTGGTGGCTCTCAGCCTGGCTGATGGTGCCGAAAAGTGGCGCCGCGAGTTCAACGAAGGCAATTCCACCGTGCCGTTCTACGGTTATACCAGCTCGCCGGTGGTGAGCGGCGACGAGGTCATCTTGGCGACCGGTGGCGAGGGTCATTCGATCTGTGCCTTCGATGCCAAGACCGGCAAAGTACGCTGGACGACAGGCGACGACTCGGTGACCTACCAGACGCCGATGCTGCTCGAGCTCGGTGGTGATTCGGTGCTCGTTGCAGCGACCGATCAGTACCTGCAGGCGTTGGATCCCAAGAGCGGCAAAATGCTCTGGCAGCACCGGCATACGGAAGGTGAGCAGCGCGAAGGCTCGGCTCAAGTGACACCGGTCGACGACGAGCGCTTCCTGGTCAAGTACCAGCGCGGTGCCAAGCTCTATCGAGCGAAGGATGGCGGCGTTGAAGAAGTTTGGGAGACCAACGCCTTCGGCAACACCTTCGCCATCCCGGTACGGGTGGACAACCACTTCTATGGCTTCACCGGCCGCTTCCTCACCGCGGTCGACCTCGAAACCGGCGAGATCGCCTGGCGCTCGCGGCCGCCCGGTGGGCTCGGCTTGGCTGTGGTCGACGACACCTTGGCGGTGGCGGCTCCGAACGGCGATCTGGTGCTGGTCGATCCGTCACCCGAGGGCTACCAGGAAGTGGCGCGCATCGCCGCCCTCGACCGTGGCGACTACGCCTTCCCGAGCTTTGCCGGCGACACCTTCGTCCTGCGTAACTTGCAGCAGATCGCGGCGGTAAGGATCGACCGTTCGGCAGCGCCGCAGATCGCCGAGGTGAATCCGGAGGATCGTCTCAAGGGTGCCTTCGGGCAGTGGATCGCTGCCCTCGAGGCGCTGCCCGAAGGCCAGCGCCAGGCCGAGGTCGACAAGCGTTCGACCGAAGTCGAGGCGACGCCGCTGCACGACGAGGGAGGCCTGGTGCACTTCGTCTGGCGTGGTGAAGCCGACGACGTCGGCTTGGCCGGCGACCCGGTCAACCAGCAAGAGGTGGGTCTGCACCACGTCGAAGGAACGGACCTCTTCTTCGCCAGCTTGGAGCTCGACCCCAAGGCGCAATACACCTACACCTTCACGGTGGATTTCGGCAACCCGACCGCCGATCCGACCAACCCGCATAGCGTCGACAACGGCGGCTTCAGCGTCTCCGAGCTGCGCATGCCGGAGTGGCCGGCGTCGGCGCACCTGGAAGAGCCAGCCGAGGATGCGCCCCGCGGAACCCTCGACACCTTCCAGTTCCGTTCCGAGATTCTGGACAACACGCGTGAGGTGCAGGTCTGGCGCCCGGCGGGTTACGGTCAGGACGCCGAGGCCCGTTACCCCGTGCTGGTACTGAACCACGGTGACAACCTGTTGCGTGGCGGGCTGATGCAGAACACTCTGGACAACCTGGTGGGCAAGAGCGTCGCCCCGCTGATCGCCGTTTTCGTGCCACGCTCGGCGGCACCAGAGTACGGTGGGCCGCAGGCCGACGACTACAATCGCTTCCTCGTCGAAGAGCTTCTGCCGCACGTCGACCGCCATTACCGTACCGATGGTGAGCAGCGGGCGATCATGGGCCCCGGTTCGGCCGGTGTCGCCGCCGTCTACGCCGCGCTGTCCCACCCCGAGGTATTCTCCAAGGCAGCCACCCAGAGCCTCTACCCGATCGCCCCGGTGGACGAGAAGCTACCGGAGATGATGGCTTCGGCCAAAACCAAGCCGGAGCACATCTACGTCGTCTGGAGCCGGCACGACTACTCCTTCGATCCGGCTCGCCGGGCCGACGAGGCCAACCAGGCGTTGGTCAAGCGGCTCGAGGAAGCCGGCATCGCCTACACCGAGCACGTTGCCGACTACTCGCCCGGCTGGGGTGGCTGGCGCGGCCAGGACGACGAGATCCTCGCGGCCTTGTTCCCGCAGCAGGCGAAATCGAACTAGGCGGAACAGAACCCAGCTGAGCCAAGGCCCATCCAACAGGCGGTCCTGTTGGATGGGCTGTGCCGGGCTAGGCGACAGCTTTGCTTCAGTTCTTCCGCTATCTCTGTTGGCATCCTCGGCTTGGATGCCGGAGGCGTTGCACACGATGCGAATCTCCCTTCGAAGTCTTCTGGCCTGGGGTCTGCTGACCACTCTGACCACCTCCGTCACCTCGGCGTCCGAGCGCTGGGATCAGTTGCGCGGCCCGGCCCTGGGCGGTGTCGAGCGCGCCAGCGCCTTGCCCGCCGGCGATTTCGGCCTCACCGTGGCCTGGACACGGGAGCTGGGCTCGGGCTACTCCAACATCTCGATCGCCGACGGGAAGGCGGTCACGATGTTTACCGACGGCGAAGTCGATGTTGTCGCTGCGTACGACATCGGCAGCGGCGGCGAGCTCTGGCGCTACGAGCTCGGTGAGAAGTATGTCGGCGCAGATCCGTCGACTGACGGCCCCTTGAGCACACCGACCATCGCCGGCTCGACGGTCTATGTGCTCGCACCCCGGGGCCGGCTAGCGGCCCTGGATCTGGCCGACGGTGCCGAGCAGTGGCGCCGAGATCTCAATGAAGAGATTTCCACTCCGCCCCATTTCGGCTATGCGACCTCACCGCTGGTCTCGGGCGACCTGGTGATCCTGGCCACCGGCGGTGCAGGGCACTCTCTGACCGCCTTCGCGCGCAGCAGCGGGCAGACCCGCTGGACGGTGGGCGACGATACCGTGAAGTACCAGACGCCGACGATTCTCGAGCTCGGTGGTCGTGAAGTGCTGGTGGCCCCGACCGATCAAATCTTGCAAGGGATCGATCCAGTGACAGGCGAGCTCCTATGGCACCTCCGGCATACCGAAGGAGAGACCACCGAGGGCTCGGCCCACGTGACACCGGTCGACGACGAGCGCTTTATGGTCAAGTACCGCCGCGGAGCCAAGCTCTATCAGGCCGACGAAGGCAGCGTCGAAGAGCTGTGGGAGACCAATGCTTTCGGCAATACCTATGCCCTTCCGGTGCGCATCGGGGATCACTTCTACGGTTTCAGCGGCAACTTCCTGACCGCGGTCCAGGTCGAAAGCGGCGAAATCGCCTGGCGCTCGCGGCCACCCGGAGGGTTCGGCTTGTCGCAGGTCGGGGACACCCTAGCCATCCTGTCACGAGGTGGCGATCTGGTGCTGGTGGATCCTTCGCCCGAAGGTTACCAGGAGCGGCGGCGGATCGCCGCCCTCGATGCCGGTGACTACGCCTTTCCGAGCTTCGCCGGAGGCACCTTCCTGGTGCGCAATCAACAGCGGATGGCGGCGGTGCGGCTGGAACTGGGCGCATCGCCGCAGCACGCAGCGGTGGAGAAGGCACCTGATCAATCGAGTGCCTTCGGTCGCTGGATCGCCTCGGTCGAGGCGATGCCCGAGGCCGAGCGGCAAGCGGCGGTGGACACCTGGTCGACCGAGCAGGCGGCGACCCCGATCGTTGAAGGTGATCTGGCCCACTTCATTTGGCGCGGCGAGGCCAAGGACGTCGGTCTCAACGGCGATCCGGTGCGCGGCGGACGCGAGTCCGGGCTGCGCCAGTTGGCCGGCACCGACCTCTTCCATCTCAGCCTCGAGCTCGATCCCAAGGCGCAGTACGGCTACAGCTTCACCGTCGATTTCGGCCGGCCGTTTGCCGACCCGCGCAATCCCCTCACCGTCGATAGCGGCCGTTCCGTCTACTCCGAGCTGCGGATGCCGCAGTGGCCGGCCTCGCCGCACCTCGAAGAGCCGGCCGCCGACGCGCCGCGCGGCGTCCTCGACACGTTTCAGTTTCGCTCCGAGATCCTCGACAACACCCGTGAGGTGAAGCTCTGGCGTCCAGCGGGCTACGGCCAGGATCCGACGGTTCGATACCCGCTACTGGTGATCAATGACGGCGACCTTCAATTGCGCAGCGCCCTGATGCAAAACACTCTCGATCAGCTGGTTGGCACCCGCGTGGCGCCCCTGATCGCGGTCTTCGTGCCAGCTCGGGCCTTCGACGAGTACCATGGATCGGCCACCGACGACTACGCGCGCTTTCTCGTCGAGGAGTTGGTGCCGCACATCGACCGCCACTACCTCACCGACGGTGCAACACGCGCGATCATGGGGCCCGGAGCGGCGGGCGTTACGGCCGTCTATGCCGCGGTACGCCATCCACAGGTCTTCCAGCGATCGGCCACCCAGAGTTTCTATCCCATTCCACCACTCCAGGATCAAATTCGCGAGATGCTGGCTGCGGGGCAAGCCAAGCCCGAGCAGGTCGTCGTGGTGTGGAGCCGCAACGATTTTGCCTACGATCCAGCCCGTCGTGCCGACGACGCCAGCCAGGCGCTGGTGGCGCAGTTGCAGGGCGCCGGCGTCGATGTGACCGAGCATGTCGGCGACTACTTTCCCGGCTGGGGCGGCTGGCGCGGCCAGCACGACGAGATTCTAGAGGCGCTCTTTCCGCCTGGAGTTGACGACTAGCGCCTGATCCAGGACCGGCGCCTCTAGCCTCATTCCGTTCGGCA
>JBCCGX010000170.1:0-12281 GCA_039029035.1 Acidobacteriota bacterium
CAGGTCGCCGTAGGTGAGCTCGTGGCGGGCCAGCAGGAAAAGCGCCAGGTCGTTGTCGGGATCGCGCTCGAGCAGTTGGCGCAGGCGCTCGCCCGCCGCTTCGAGCTCGCCGAGGCGGATCTCCATACGCGCCAGGTCCATCAGGTTACGCCACGACGGGTGCCGTTCGGCGGCGGCCCGCATCTCGGCCAGGGCTTCCCCCTTCTGGCCACGGGCCTCGCGCAAGAGGGCTTGTTGGGCGAGGAGCCGCCCGTGGCCGGGCTCAGCCCGGCGCAACGCAGCGAGCGCCTCGTCGGCCCCCTGCAGCCGACCGCCGTCGAGGGCAATGTTGAACAGATCGAAGAGGGCGCGGGGATCGCCCGGGGCGACCTCACGCGCGCGCCGCACGGCGGTCAGGGCACGGTCGAGATCGGCGGCCTGTCCCGAGGCGACGAAGAGCCCCTGGGCGATGCGCGCTTCCAATAGGTAGGCCTCGACGAAGCGCGGTGAGGTGCTGTGCAACTGCGCCACCGCCGCCAAGAGCTCGGCCGACGGGGGGCCGGATCGGGTCTGCCAGGCGCGGCGCAGGCGCAGGAAAGTTTCGTAGTCCTCCGGAGCGACCTCGAGCACGGCACCGACGAGGGGCCGTCGATCGCGGTAGCTATTCTGCAGACGTCCCCCGACGACCGCATCGAGCTCCAGCAGATCGCCCGGGAAGACCTGGAAGCGGTTCGACCATCGGGTGCGTCCATCGACCGCGGCGACGCGATGCACTTCGACCCAGCAGGCACGTGGTTGACAGCTCAGGCGAGTGGTGATCGCCTCGTCGACCCCGAGGGCTCGCGCCACCTCGCTCGCGGGGCCAGTGACCTGATCCACCTCGTCAGGCGCCGCGGTGGCGAGCCCTTCGAGTGAGTGCAGCCCGCGAATCAGGGCAAGGCGCACGGCCGAACCGACCAACGCCGGCTCCGGGTGGGTCGACGCCTCGTCGATCTGTGGCGGCAGCACTGCGGCGTCGAGCTGCTCCGGTCGCTTGTCGAACAGCGTCCAGACGATCGCCACGAGCCCGAGGCACAGGAGGGGCAGCGCGACAGCCCATCCGGCCGCACGACGCTGCCGCCGCGGGTCGGTCGGCCGAATGTCCGCTGTACCTTGCGGTGACCCGACCAGGGTGGGTGAGCGAGCGATCGTTGCAGTCTCCGACTCGATCAAGAACTTCGCTCTCTCATCGGCTGCAGCGCGGGCGCCGGTCTCGACCTCGGCCGCGATCTCGGCCAGGGACGCCGCCACCGCCGCCGCCGACTCGGGCCGGTAGAGCGGATCCTTCTCCAGCAGATGATCGACGAGATCGGACAACGCCTCTGGCACCCGCGGCTCGATCTCCCGGACCGGGGGCTGACGGAAGGTGGCGATACGGGTCAAGGTCTGGACCGGGCTGGCGCTGCGGAAAGGCGACCGGCCGGTCAGCGCCCGATAGAGCAGCGAGCCGAGGGAGAAGAGATCGGAACGCGGATCGACCTCGAAGCCCTGGGCCTGCTCCGGTGACATGGCGTGCACGGTGCCGACGATCTTGCCAGCGACGGAGAGATCGGTCTCGGCGCGGGTGAGCTGCTTGGCCAGGCCGAAGTCGAGAATTTTCACCCGGCCCTCGTGGGTCACCATCACGTTGTCGGTCTTCAGATCGCGATGGACGATGCCTTCGGCATGGGCTGCGGCGAGCCCCTCGGCGATCTGTCGCGCCAGATCGACGACGACACCCACGCCCAGCGGGCCTTCGGTGAGCAGGCGGGTGAGGGACTGGCCGTGGACCCGCTCCATGACGAGGCTGTCGCCCTCCTCGTCTTCGAGAATGTCGTGGATCTGGACGATGGCCGGATGGCTCAGGCGAGCGGCGGCCCGCGCCTCACGACGAAAACGACGGCGAGCCTCGTCGCTGGCCAGCGCCTCGCGGCGAATGCGCTTGACCGCCACCCGGCGGTCGAGGCGCTCGTCGTAGGCCAGGAAGACTTCCCCCATCCCACCGGCGCCGAGGCGCTCTTCGATCCGGTAAGGCCCGATCGTTGGTCGTTCCACCCGCCGACTATAACGCCAGAGCTCAGGGCATCCCGAGCTCGGTCATGCGCCGCCTCAGACCCTTACGCGAGACCTCCAGGTCCTCCACCATGGCCTCGATGTTGCCGCCGCAACGCTCGCGGCTGCGCTCGATCGTGTCGCGGCTCAGCTGCCGCGGCTTGCGCACTTTTTCGGACTCATTGATCAATCCGTAGAGGGCGGTGCGGGAGACCCCGAGGGCCGCGGCTGTCGGCTGTACCTGGAAGCGATGGGCGCGCAGCGTGGCCAGCAGCTCGTCCTCGCTGACTTCGAAAGCCGGTCGGTAGGTCTTGGTCGACCTGCCGGCCGGTTCGGCCGGAGGCCCCGTATCAGCCGATAGCTCCGTATCGGCGTCATCGGAAGTTCGCCCGGCAGAAGCGGCGTCTTCGGCCGCTAGCATCGCCTCGAGCCGGTCATCCAACCAGGCCTGTGGCCGATCTCGACCTGACGCCACCAGGCGGCGCGCAACGTTGCGCAGTTGGCGCACGTTGCCGGGCCACAGGGCGACCGCCAGGCGAGCCACCAGGTCGGCCGGCAGCCAGGGGGTCGCTTGCGGGCCGGCATCGAGGCGACCAGGATCGTCGGCTACGGCAGCCAGTTCCTGACGCAGGAAGTGGATCAACAGGCGACCGATATCGTCTCGCCGCTGGCGCAAGGGCGGCAGGCGGATCTCGTGCGCCCCCAGGCGATGCAGCAGCGGGGCGCGGAAAGTCCCTTCGGCGATCTTCGCTTCCAAGTCAGCATCGGTGGCGGCGATGACCCGCACGTCGACCCGGCGTGGCTTGCCCGAGCCCACGGCGGTGACCTCACCCTCCTCCAACACGCGCAGCAGCGCAACCTGGATCTCCGGCGGCGCCTCGCCGATCTCATCGAGCAGCAGGGTGCCGCCATCGGCGCGGGCGAAAGTACCTCGGCGCTGACGATCGGCACCGGTGAAGGCACCGCGCGCCGCACCGAAGAGCTCCGCCGCGGCCAGGGAGGCGGGCAAGGCACCGACGTTGACTGCCAGGAAAGGCTCGCTCCGGCGCGAGCTGGCGTCGTGCAGGGCCCGTGCTGCCAGCTCTTTGCCGCAGCCGGTCTCACCCCGTAGCAACACCGGAGCCGCGAGCTCCGCGACCTGCGCGATATCCCGGCGCAGTTGCAGAAAGGCCGGGCTCTCCCCCACCATCTCGAAACGCGGCACACCGCGCGGCGGCGAAGGGTGCAGGCGGTGGAACACGAGAGCCACCCGCTGGGCCAAACCCAGCACAACGCCGCGCTCCAGGTCGTCTTCGGCGAGCCGGAGCTCCCCGTCGACCAGCCGGCCGTCGACCGTCAGGGCGCCCTTGCTGTCTTCGGTTTGCAGCCGAACTCCCTGTCGCGGGGCCGGAGCCAGCCGGATCGGTCGCCGCGACACGAAAGGATCCGCCAGCGGCCGGCGGCGAGCCTCGTCCGGCGCGGCGAAGAGAGGCTCCAGGCGCGACAGGAGGACCTCTTTGCCCGAGGCCAGCTCGGGTAGCGCCACCCGCTCACCGACCCGCCGGCTGTCTGGGTGGGCGAGAATCGTCAACCCGGGAACGCGAGCTTCGGCGACCGCCTGCCCCAGGCCCGGGGCGGTTCGGGTCTCACTGTGGAGGTGCCGTATCCAGGTCTCGTCGGATCGCTGACTCATGCCCTGCCGCGCTTCTTCGGAACGCTCCCTCGAAATCGGCCCGAATCATACAACGCTGGCAGGCAGTGGCCTGAGAGATCTGGAGACGGCCTGGATTTCCCCTCGAGTCAGGTCCCATCCCGAAGCGGCGTCCTTGGTCTCCGCAGCCCGGCACAGTCCATCCAACAGGACCGACGATCGGTCGCTGGTCGGATGGAATCCAGTCTAGAGGTCGAGTCCGAAGAGCGCGCGCCCACTGCACGTGTTCGAGCTGCATATCGTTGCCTTCGGGCGCCAAGCCCTGGAAAACGAAAGGCCCCCGCGCTACGCGCGGGAGCCCGTGAGGCCGAGTCCGGTCTCAGGCCGGTTGCGGCGTGGCGAGGACCAGGAGATCGATATCGCTGGCCGAGCTCTGCTTGTTGCCCGACGCATCCTCCATCGTCAGCGTCGGCGTGAAAGTGATCTTCCACGTATGGGTGCCATCGGCCTCGAGCTTGTCGGCGGTCGTCAAATTCGTATTGCCCGCGTCGATGGTGATCTCGCGCACGTGGTGGTCCGAGTTGCCATAGGTCAGCTCGATCTCGCGGATGAAGACAAAGGCCTGATCGATAGCAGTGGGCTGATTCCTGATCTCGACCGTCTGCTCCCCCTGACCAGAGCGCCAGTTGAGCTGGCGGAACTGGTTGGGATCATTGCTCGTCTGACCGATGCCCAAGACATAGGCGGTTCCGGTCCCGGAGTTGCCGCTGCCGTCCTCGATCCGCAGGTCTGGCGTGAAATTGATCGACGCATCGCCTGGGGTGAAGTTGACGCCGTCGAATTGCAACATCAGGCTTTTCACATGATGGTCGCCGCCGGAATAACTGACGTCGAATCCGGCGACGACGAGGTAAGCTTCATCGACGCTCTCGTTGAAGATGACGCTGGACTCTTTGCCGCTTGTCGCGGTGTCGTCTTCAAAAATCAGCGAGCCGGTCACCGGACCCAAAACAGCCGGTACCGCCTCGTGCAGGCTGCTGCTCGCCACGTGCCCGGAATCGTCCCTCATGACGGCGGAAAGCTCGGTCTCGACCGTGCGGCTGGAACCGTTGGTGCCACCCAAGATCCCGAAGGCTGCGAGCCGACCGACATGATGGTCCGTGCCGCTGCCATAGCTGGTGAAAAACTTGCTCAAGGCCACACCGTCCGAACGGAAGGCTCCTAGGGACGCAGGGTAGGAAACCGTCACCGGAACCTTGTTGAAATCCCCTCCGGCGTGCGTAGCGGTCTTGATGTCGACAACGTTCATGTTCTCTCTCCTTGGTCGAAAAGGTTTCTGTTCGACCCCAACGCCCTGCCCTGGGGATAGTGCAGGTTCCTTGCCAGGCTGGAGAGGCCTCGAATCAAGGTTTTGCTCTAGGATTCGAACTGTCCGGAACGTCCGCAAACGTCTCCAAACGTCGGTCGTTCGAGCTCTCCGACGACCCACCGAGGCGGCACCCGCCCTTCGACGCATCCTCCGAAAGGCGCTCAGCCCGGGAGGCATCGACCGCCCAAACCTTGTACAATTCACGCGTCGATCGACCGATCCCGGAAAGTTGTACTGAATCCCATGACCATCGCCGTTCTCGCCGAGAAACCTTCCGTGGCGCGCGACATCGCCCGGGTTCTCGGCGTGCGCAAGCGTGGCGAGGGCTATCTCTACGGCAACGGCTACGCCATCACCTGGGCCATCGGTCACCTGGTGACCCTGGCACAGCCACACGAGATGGATCCTGGCTGGCGCGCTTGGCGCCGCGACAAGCTGCCGATGCTGCCACGGGAATGGCCCCTGGTGGTGCCCGACAAAACACGCGACCAGTTCGATCTGGTGCGCCGGGTCCTGACCTCCAAGAAAGTCGACGAGGTGGTCTGTGCCACCGACGCCGGGCGCGAGGGCGAGCTGATCTTTCGTTATATCTACGAAGCGGTGGGCTGCGACAAGCCGGTGCGCCGACTGTGGATCTCGTCGCTGACGCCGGAGGCCATTCAGCGCGGCTTTGCGGGCTTACGTAGCGGCAGCGCCTACGACCCTCTAGCTGACGCCGCCCGCGGCCGCAGCCGGGCGGATTGGTTGGTGGGAATGAACCTCTCCCGCGCCTCCACCCTGGCCTATGGCCGGGAGAACGACGAGACCCTCACCGTCGGCCGGGTGCAGACCCCGACGCTGGCGATGGTGGTGGAGCGTGAGCTCGAGATCCGCGCCTTCGTGCCGCAGGACTACCTGGAGGTCATTGCCACCTTCGAGCCCCAGACCAGCGGCGACAGCGACGACAGCGCCGGTGAGGCCAAGCAGCCGACGTACGAGGGAACGTACTTCGCCGGCAAGAAACCAACCGCCGAGGCGCGGCGCCTGCCGGCCGACGGCGAGTTGGCAACTCAGATCGTCGAGCGGGCCAAGCAGGGCGAAGCAGCGATCGAGTCGCTGCGCGCCGAAGAGCGCAAAATGCTTCCGCTCCTGCTCTACGATCTCACCGAGCTGCAGCGCCACGCCAACCGCCTCTACGGCTTCAGTGCGCGCAAGACTCTCAGCCTGGCCCAAAAGCTCTACGAGCAGCGCAAGCTGATCAGCTACCCGCGGACCGACAGCCGGCACCTGTCGAAAGATGTCGCCGCGACCCTGGGTCAGATCGTCGACACCATCCGCCAGCCCTACGAGACCCTACTCGCCCCCAGCACCGGCGAGAAGCCCCTAGGCCGCCGTTTCGTCGATGACGCCAAGGTCTCCGACCACCATGCCATCATCCCCACCACGACGTCGCCCTCTGGCGTCAACCTCTCGGCCGACGAGCGCAAGATCTACGACCTGATCTGCCGGCGGCTGCTCGCGGCCTGGCACGAGGCGCACAAGTGGTCGGTCACCACAGTGATCACCGCCATCACCACACCAGGCGAGAGCGATAGAGAGAACGACGGCGAGGACGCCATTGAGCCGATCATCGATCGCTACCACTCGAGCGGCTCGATGGTCGTCCAGGTGGGCTGGAAGGTGCTCGACATCGGCTTCGGCAAGAAGCAGGACGACAAAAGCAAGGGTAAGGGCAAGAAGGCCCAGCAACAGCTTCCCCCGGGGCTCGAACAGGGGCAAGCCCAAGACGTTGTCGACAGCCGCACCGAGAAGAAGAAGACCCGGCCGCCGAAACGCTTCACCGAGGCGACCCTGCTGACCGCCATGGAGACCGCCGGCAAGACCCTGGACGACAAGGAGCTGTCGGCGGCGATGAAGGAATCCGGTCTTGGCACGCCGGCCACCCGCGCCGAGATCATCGAGACGTTGCTGCGCCGACAGTATGTCGAACGCCAGGGCAAGGCGCTCGCGGCCACCGACCGTGGCATCCGCTTGATCGATGTCGTCCACCCCCACGTCAAGAGCCCGGCGATGACCGGCGAGTGGGAGGCCGAGCTGCACAAGGTCCAGCGTGGGCAGGGCGATCTAGCCAGCTTCATGGCGCGCATCGAAGCCTATGTGAGCGAGGTGATCGGCGGGGTCTTCACTACAGATGCCACCGCGGGCGCCTCCTCGCCTGCCGGTCCACCGAGACAAAGCTATCCGAGTCCGTCTCAGCCGAGCACTGATTCGCCAGGGGGCGAGCCAGCGAACAGCGGTCCGCCCCTCGACGGCCCGCCAGACGATGCTGCGCCACCCCTCTCGGCCTATGAGGCCGAAGCCTGGGCAACGCCGCAAGACGCCCTAGCCAACGGCTTGCCGGACGACGACGCCCCTCCTTACCGGAGCGAGCCCTCGTACAGTAGCGGGCCGGCAGTTCGAGCCGAGTCTGCGTACCGTAGTGAGTCCTCTTATCGTAGCGAGCCGTCCTACCGCGCCGCCGCCCCCCGGCTCACTTTCGACCCTCCGCCTGCCTCCCCTGCGCCGCACGCGGCGGTCGTTCGTGAGCCCACACCGCCGGATCGCCTCGGCGAGCTGCTGGAGAGCGCCTTCGGCCACAAAGCCTTCCGCCCCTACCAGGAAGCGGCCTGCCGGGCCGTCACCGAAGGCCATGACTCACTGCTGGTGATGCCCACCGGTGCGGGCAAATCCCTGTGCTATCAGTTGCCCGGCCTGGCCCGGGCCGGCACCACCCTGGTGGTCTCGCCGCTCATCGCCCTGATGGAGGATCAAGTCGCCAAGCTGCAGGCCCTGGGGCTGCGCGCCGAGCGCATCCACTCCGGCCGCGGTCGGATCGATGCACGACGGGTGTGCGGCGACTACCTGGCCGGGCAGCTCGATTTCCTCTTCATCGCCCCGGAGCGCCTCGGGGTACCGGGCTTCCCCGAGATGCTGGCCAAACGCAAGCCGACCTTGATCGCCGTCGACGAGGCCCATTGCATCTCCCATTGGGGGCACGATTTCCGCCCCGACTACCGCAAGCTTGGGCAACGTCTTCCCCTACTGCGGCCAGCCCCGGCGATCGCCTTGACCGCCACCGCCACCCCCCTGGTGCAAGACGACATCGCCGAGCAGCTCGGTCTGGCGGCTTCGCAGCGCTTCATTCACGGCTTCCGGCGCGACAACATCGCCGTCGAGGTGGCCGAGATGCGGCCGTCCCTGAGGCGTGATGCCGTGCACCAGGTGCTGGCTGATCCGGCGCGGCGCCCGGCGATCGTCTATGCACCGAGCCGCAAAGAGGCCGAAGCCCTGGGCCAGGAACTGCGCGACGTCTTCCCCGCCGCCGCCTACCACGCCGGCATGATCGGCGAGAGCCGCGACCGAGTTCAGGCGCTGTTCCTGAGCGGCGAGGTGGAGGTCATCGTCGCCACCATCGCCTTCGGCATGGGCATCGACAAGCCCGACGTGCGCACCGTCATCCACACCGGCCTGCCGGGCACCCTGGAGGGTTACTACCAGGAGATCGGCCGCGCTGGCCGCGACGGCAAGCCCTCGCGAGCCATCCTGCTCTACTCCTACGCCGACCGCCGCACCCACGAGTTCTTCCACAGCCGTGACTACCCGGAGATTGATTTTCTCGACCGCATCTACCAATCGCTGAACGACCAGAAGCAGCCGGCTGAGATGCTGCAGGCGCGCCTGGGTCCGGACGAGGAGACTTTTCAAAAGGCCCTCGAAAAGCTGTGGATCCAGGGCGGCGCGGTGGTCGACCCGGAAGAGAACGTCCGTCGCGGCCACGATCGCTGGAAGCGCCCGTACCTGGATCAGCGCAATCACAAGCTCTTTCAGCTCGAGCAGATCACCGGCTTCGCCCAGAGCCGCGACTGCCGCATGCTGCATCTCGTACGCCACTTCGGCGACCAGGAAGACTCCGGTGAGCCGTGCGGCCTGTGTGATGTCTGCGCTCAGGAGACTTGCCTGGTGCGACGATTCCGCGAGCCCGACGCGCAGGAGACAGCGGCCATGCGGCGCATCATCGAGACCCTCAAGGAATGGGACAACCAGGGCACCGGCCAGCTGTTCAAGAAGTCCTGCGAGGGCACCGTCGACCGCAAGACCTTCGAACGCCTACTCAGCGGTCTGGTCAGCGCCGAGCTGGTGGAGACACGCGACGACTCGTTCCAGAAGAACGGTCGAACAATCCGCTTCCAACGCGCCGGCCTCACCCCACGAGGCTACACCTCTCGGCCCGAAGTGGTTTCCGAGGTTGTGCTCACTGCCGAGCCACCGAAAGCCAAGCGCAAGAAAAAGAAGAGCACCCCCAAGAGTCGCAAGACCAAGGCAGGGCGAGGCAAGTCAAAACGCGCCACGGCCGCCCCCCAAGCCCCCACCGGCCAGGCCGGCGAGCTCTACGAGGCGCTCAAAGCCTGGCGCCTGGCCGAGGCCCGACGCCGGCGCATCCCCGCTTTCCGGGTGATGTCCAACCGCACCCTGGGTGAGCTCGCGGCCTCGCGGCCGAGTGACGAGGTCGAGCTGCTCGAAGTCCACGGCATCGGCCCGACCCTGGCGAAGAAGTACGCCCCCAAGCTGCTCGAGATCATCGCTTCGACGGGGAGCTAGCTCGCTGCGTCATGAGCTCGATCGCGTCGCTCCAGATTGCTCGCCAGGCAGTGAGGGTCTCCGCATCGACTTTGAAATCTTCCAGATTCTCGAGCGTTGCCAGAAAGGCATCACGGAAGCCTTCGTAGTGCTCTGGGTCGAGCTCGAGCCTGGCGTGCTGCCCGGCTAGCTCCTGCAGTCGCTCTTTCCCCCGGGGCAGGCCGGGCCGGAAGGCCAGGACTGAGTGGATCGCTTGATGGAGCATGTCGTATTGCTGCTCCATCTCGGCGGGAAAGAGTGCCTCGGTCTTGGGGAAAGCGGTAAAGAAGTTGTCGTAGAACGCCTCGTAGAACTCTCGCTGCCCCTCCGCTCCGCGGGTCTGCAGGCGTAGGTAGCTCGCCTTCGCCTTCTTCCTCCAGGCCTCGGCCAGGGTCTCGGTCACTTCGATGTCGTCGATGTACTCGTAGACTTCGGTCATCGTCGGCCAACGCAGCTGCGGGTCGAGACGCAGCATGCGGCAGATCACTCCGGCAAGCTCCGGGCAGCGCTGGTTCCACTCCCCCTCCCCGGCTTCCATCCGGCGGAAGAAATCTCGTTTGAGCTCCAGGTCACGGGCCCGGCGGACCGGCTGCACATGGGGACCGCCGAGCAACTCGGTTGCGATGAGCCCCAGAGAGTACTGATCCGCCAGCTGGGTATGCGGTTCGCCGTCGTAGCTCTCCGGCGTCATGTAGGCGAGCGACTCTCGATCGACCAGGAAGCCGCCTGCGACCTGCGACTGTGCACGGAGAATGTTCGAAAAGTCTAGGGCCGAGAGCCGCGCCCTCCCGTTGGGCTCGACGAGGATGTCCGAAGGACACATTTCACCCCGGCTGAAGCCGAGTCGGTGGGCCTCCTCGAGCGCCCGAGCCAGATCCAGCAAGATCGACTTGACCTGCGGTAGCGGTAAGCCGTTGGGGTGGCTCAGCAGGACGCTATCGAGCTGCTCGGCTTCGACATACTCGGTCACCAGGCAGCTGGGCGAGTTGGGCGACCCGCCGAGGAAATGATTGAAGATCTTGAGAAAGGCCGGGCTCTTGAGCTGCACGCCGCGGCGAATGCCGGCATCGAAGGCCTGGCGCACCCAGTCATCGAGCTCGGTGGCCACCAACGCCTTGATCGCCACGGTCTGTTTGGCGCCGATGCTCTCGGCTTTGTAGACGATCGAGAACTTCCCCGTCGCCACCTCCTCGATGATCTTGTACTTCTTGCCTACCCGCGTTTGCACCTTGCGGCGCAAGCTGTCGAGGTGACTCTGGCTGAACCGCGACGAGCTACCGAACTTCTTGACGATCTCGTGGCAGATCTGTTGGATCGCGCCCGAGGCCGCCGCTTTGTCCAGGCTGTCCAGTGGCTTGGCAGGCGGCCAGCAGGCCTGGAGATCGCGCAGCTCCGTGCTGGTGAACAGACTGGCGGAGACCGGCACCCAACGGATCGCCACCTCGCCGGTCTCGGCGGCACTCAGGAGCTCCTGCAGCTCGACTTGTCGGATGTAATCCGATTCCAGGAAGTGAGGCGTCACCAGCAGCAGGCCGACCGCCGTCTGCGACAGCTCCTGGCGGATCGTCTCGTCCCAGCCTTCACCGGCCTCGATGTTCTTGTCGGTCCAGACCTGGACGCGGCCCGAGTCCCGAGCCGGCGCCAACATCCTCTCGAAACGGTCCTTCCAATCGCTGTCTTCGCGCGCGTAGCTGATGAAGATCTGATTCCGAACCGAGCTCACACGTCACCTCCCGAGCCGGTCGACCAGCGACGGCCCACTGTCTCAACCTATTCAAGTCTCAGGCGTCGCTGAAGCCGATCTTGGCGTGGGCCCCGTCGCAGAACGGCTTATTGGCCGAGGCGCCGCAGCGACACAGCGCGCCACGACTGCCACTGCAGGTGTCCTCGCCGCCTTGCAGAGTCAGGGGGCCGTCGAGAATCAACGGCCCGTTCTTTGCCAAAGTCACCTTCAGCTGGCCCGAAGCCGCGTCGCCGTCGCGCAGTTGCGGAGCGGGAATGGCGCCGGAATCTTCGAACTCGACCTCTGCATGCTTGCCGTCGCAGAAGGGCTTGTTGGTCGAGGCGCCGCAGCGACATAGAGCGATCCGAAGATCCGACGTGACGACCGCCCCTTCCGCATCGACAACCTGGACATCGCCATGTACATAAAGCGGCCCGTTGGGATCGATAGTGACCGTGTTCTGCGTCGGAGTCTCCTCCGCCGGACCGCCGTCGAGGCGCGTCAGCCGTAGAGCACCCGTAGGACAGCGAGCCACCACTGCCGCTAGCTCTTCGGCCGAGGCGGCGTCGGGATTCACCCACGGCCGGGCCTTCGGATCGAAGACATCAGGCAGGCCGTGCACGCACTCGGCGGCATGGATACAGCGTTTGGCGTCATAGGTGACGCGGGTCGATTGACCTTCATACTGATGCAGCTTAGCTCCCATCTCGGTCTCCCTTCAGACGGTCGGTTCCACTCTGAAATCAAACTTTTTCGACAACACCCAAAACCTCACTCGCTAGCCACCAGGCCCCCAGAGCGAGGATCGCGCCCGGCACTACGAAGCGCAGCCAGAAGACCAGCCAGGCCCCTTCCCCTTCGGCGAGCCCCATCTC
>JBCCGX010000171.1:0-12264 GCA_039029035.1 Acidobacteriota bacterium
ACCGGCGGCGCCACCTGGAAGCTGAAGCGCAAGATCCATCTCGGCGTCGAAGCGTTCTACTCGCCGCTCTCGGTCCAGCGCCTAGGCCAGGCCGAGGAAGACGATTCACTCCTTCATCTGCGCGGCCAGTTGCGATTCCGTCTGCGTTGACGGCTCGACGACGTTGAAGACGCGACAAACCGGCTCGAGTGCTGCCGGGCCTCAGCACTCGAGCGTGTTAACCCCGATCTCAGGTGTCTTCTTCGGAGACCCAACTGCCGACCCCTCGGTCGTCACCGATCTTTACTACGACCCCGCAATCCCGCACTTTATCGCCGCAACGGATGCGGGTGATGACCAGATGGTGATCTTCACCCTCGAAGTTGAACACGACGACGATCTTCGCCGGCAGATCCCCGATCGGACCCCGCAGATCACCGTCGCCGAATTTGACGCCGGAACCGCGCAGCCGGACTCTGATCCTGCCGTTGGCACCCTGCCGCATGACGAGCTTACCGCCGCGATCGAAGGGCGGTAGGTCGCTATCGAGAATCGTCGCTTTGACGGGAAACGTAATCGGGACGTTGCAATCGCTCATGGTGGTTCCTTTCCGAAGGTTTGGCCGGCTACCGACCGGCAGTCGCTCCCATCGCTTGGTCAACGACATCGTCTGATCAATGACTCAGTGCAACGAAGCGTCGCGCGATTTCAACTTTTCTTTGGCGGCGTGGCGAGACCGCTCGGGCGAAGCGCGACTCACCGGACGACGCGGAAGGTGAAGGGCGCTAGGGGCACCGGCTCGCCTTGTGCGGCCAGGCCTTCGACGCGCAGCACCGAATCCCCGCTGGCGAAAAGGTCCGCCGGCACGATCAACACCAACGCGCCACGGGGGTCGCGCTCGACATCGGCCCGCTGCCAGGTGACCTGTCCGTCCGGATCGACCAGGGTCAGCTGATACCGCGGATACGCCGGTCCCTCGAGCTCGAGCGACAGAACCAGCCGCTGCAGATCCTCCGGTAGAGTGAGGCGATTCACCGGCTCGGTCTCTTCCGCCGCCGACCGCACCGGGCTGAGGCGCAGGAGGGGAATATTGACCTCGGGCTCGGCACGGAGAGCCTGCAGCTCGGCGACGGTAGCGCGGCTGCGCTCCAGCTCGGCAACGGTGGCGCGGCTGCGCTCCAGCTCACCATCCAGGCGACGGACCGTCATCAGGCCGAGGCCACCCGACAGCACGATCAACAGCACGCCAGCGGCGAGCCCGACCATCATCTGCCGCGACTGTCGGAGTCGAGTCCACAAAGAGGCCACCGAGAGGGCCACCTCTTCCTGCGCCACCCCTTTGATGGCGTGATCGAACCGCTCCGCCAGGTCGAGCTGTTCGAGACAGGCCTGACAGGTCAGATAGTGCTCTTCGAAAAGAGCCGACTCGTTCGCCTCCAGCTGCCCTTTCAGGTAGCGCTCGGCGATCCGTTCGTCCTCGACATAGGGGTGTTCCATTCGCATGCTGCTACTCCCGGCCGGCAATCTTCGGCCTCCTGCTACTCTGTGTCGCAACACCGCTCATGATTTCACCTCCGCGAAAATCCGGTCGACCGGCCCGGCGTGTCCGCGTCGTGCAGCGATCTACCGGTCTCGTTCAACTGCAGCCTCTTCTCGGTCTTGACCAATAGCTGCCGGAACCGTTGGTGGGCCCGAAACAGGACCAGATTGAACTGCCGGCTGGTGAGCCCGAGAGCCTGGCAAATGTCCTCCCTCGGCTCGTCGGCGATATGGAAGCGATACAGCACCTCTCGATCGCGGGCCGAGCGCAGCTCACTGAGCACCTGACGGATATGCCGCCGCTCTTCGTGGCGCAGCATCTCTCGCAGCGGGCTCGGGGCGGGATCCGGTGACTCATTCTGCATCTCGGCGTCTTCGGTCAGCGCATGACGCGCGGTCTTGCGCCGCGCAGCGAGTGAGAGATTCCGTGCGATACCGCGAATAAAGCCCGAGAGCTTCTCGGGATCGCGCAGCTCGCTGTCGCGCAGCTTCTGCAGCGCGATACGGAAGGTCTCCTGGTGCAGGTCCTCGCTCAGCTGACGATCGCCGATGAGATGGCGCAGTAGGTAGGTGATGCCGCGGCTGTAGAGCTCGACCAGCTCCGCTTCCGCTCGCTGGTCGCCGGCAGCGATGCGCCGGACGAGCTCCGTCGTCGCGGCGGCCTCGGTTGGGGATTCTGTCGTCATGGCAACGGGCTACCGCCAATCACCCTGGAGCACGAAGGCCGCCCAGTAGTAAGGGTCTTGCCAATCCGTTTCACTCAGGATCGACCGCTGGGCGGCCCGCAGGGCGGCGGCGGGGGAGAGCCCATCCTGCAGCAAGAAGCGATAGAAGCGCGTCATGAGCTCGGCCGTCGCCTTGTCCTGCACCTTCCAGAGGCTGGCCAAGACGCGTTCGGCTCCGGCGTACATGAAACCGCGCGTCAGGCCGACCAGACCTTCGCCGCGGATCTCCTTACCCAGCGCCGTCTGGCAGCCGCTCAGCACCACGACATCGGCCTGCAACTCGAGAGCGTAGATCTCGGGCAAGCGGAGGAATCCATCCGCCGGTTTGCCATCCTCGTCGACCAGCGACAAGACCAGGCCGGAGCGGCGCGGCTCGCTGCTGTCGAGCACGCCGTGGGTGGCGAAGTGAATCAAGCGGAAGTCGCGCAGCCGCCCGCTGGTCACCACTGCACGATTGGCGGCGAAGTCCACCGCCTCGAAGACCCGGCGACCGGCCGCCAGATCGACGATGGCCTTGGCTTCACGGCGTGAGGCGGCCAACCGCGGGAAGCTCTGCTCTCTCGCTGACACGGTGGCCGAGCGCGTCCTCTCGGGTGCATCGCTGGCTGGCGCCGGCACCGGTTTTAGGGTCACTCTGGGGTCGGCAGAATCGAACACCGGATCCGCCAGCACGGCGAAGCTATCGGGCGCCGCTCGGCGGGGCGTTTGGCGCTGGATCGCCAGCACCGACGCCGAAGGCAAAGCAACGATCTCCAGCTCCGCCAGAAGCGGCGGACCCGTGGCGTCCCCCAACGGCAAGGCAGCAAAGGGTAGGTAATGGAGCGCGCCGTCGGCGACGATCACCAACCGGTCGCTCCGCCTGACCTGGTGAGCAACCGGTTGCAACAGCAGCCGGCTCAGCTCGCCGGCGGCCCGCTGTTCGTCGCCCTGACCCAGCAGGTCGAGGGTGCTCCAGGAGCGATGGAGCTCGCGGGCGGCGGATTCGAGGGTCGCTCGGGGTGGTAGCTCGAAACTGGTCACAGACGCCGTCGTGACGGCCCAGAGAAAACTGCGCTCAGCGCCTAGCGAGTACTGCAGCAGCAGGGTCCCGGGATCGAGCAGTCGGCGAATCTCTACCGCCTCGCGCGGTCGCGCGATCTCGCGCTCTACTTCGGCGCCCGCTTCGCTCAAGAGGTCGAGCAAGCTCCGTGCGCGAGCCCTTTCGGTGGCTTCGAGCGCCGCGATGTGCAGACCCTGGGACGGATCGTCTCGATGCAGCGCCATCAGGAGGTCGATGTACTCGAGGTACGCTTCGCGTTTGCGAGCGAAGAAGGTGGCCCGTAGATCGGGGCTCTCGACCCGGGTGCGCAAGGTCTCGATGATCTCCAAGCTCGACTCGAGATGGGTTCTGGCCGCCGTCAGATCGCCGACCTGGCGAGCCACTCGCGCCAGCACAGCCAGGGTCTGGGCTTCCCCAACCCGGTCGTCGACCCCTCGCTGCAGCCCGAGCGCTGCGCGCGCCTGCGCCTCCGCCTTCGCCGGCTGGTCGAGAGTGAGCTGGATCTCGGCCAGGCTGCGTAGGGTCATGGCTTCGCGGCTCGGATCGCCGATGGCTTGCCGTAGCTCGAGCGCTTGCGACAAGCTGGCGAGAGCTTGCCGCGTCTCACCGAGTGCCGCATGGGTCGCTCCGATCTGGTCCAACGTGGTGGCCTCCCCCCGCCGGTTGCCGATCGCCTGGCGGATCGCCAGAGCCTGGAGGTAAAAACCCAGCGCCTTGCGATGATCGTCCAGGCGGCTCCAGGCGTTCCCCAGGTTGTGCAAGGTCGCGGCCTCGCCCCGCCGGTCGGCAGACTCGCGACGCAGGGGTAGCGCCCGGCGAAAGTAGACCAACGCCTGCTCCGGCTCACCCAGGTTCAGATAGGCCCGGCCGAGACTGTTGAGGCTGGTGGCTTCGCCCCGGTGGTCACCGATCGACCGCCGGATCGCCAGGGCCTGGTGATAGTGGTCGAGCGCCTTCTGATACTCGCCGAGTTTGCGGTAGATCGCGCCCATGTTGTTGAGCGTCCGCGCCTCCCACTGACGCTCACCGACAGCGCGGTGGATCTCACGCGCTCGACGAAAGAAGTCGAGTGCCTGCCGCCACTCGCCCAAAACCTCGGAGACGCCGCCGATGCTGTTGAGCATCGCCGCCTCCATCCCGGGATCACCGGCCTGGCGAGCGAAGCCGAGAGCCTGCTCGTAGGAAACCAGCGCTTGGCGCGGCTTGCTTCGATAGTGCTCGATCACGCCGATCACGCTCGCCGTCTCAGCCTGACCGGGCAGATCACCCAGGCTGCGGCGCATATCGAGGGCCTGCCGCGAAAAGGAGAAGGCCTTGTCGTATTCGTGGCGCAAATGATGGCAGAAGCCGATCTTGTGCAGGGCGTCGGCTTCGCCCTGGCGCTCACCCAGATCGCGCCACAGAATCAGCGCCTGGTGGAAGCGCTGCAGAGCCGGTTCGACCTCGTTGACCTTGCTGTGCAGCACGCCCAGGCTGTAGAACAGCCAAGCCTCCTGTCGTCGGTCCTCCGTGCTTTGAGGGTAGGCCAACGCGGTCTCGTATATCGGAATCGCCCGCCGCCACGCGCCTGGAGTTCCTTGCGCGAAGAGCTCGCCGCCTTCGCGCAGCGCTCTCTGGGCTGCCAGCCACCGAGGCTCGAGCTTGGCTGGGGAGACCTCCTCGACCTCGATCCGGTAGCTCCCGCGGGCCGGGGCTCGGACGTCGATCGAATAGATCCCTGGCTCGAGCCCTTCCAACAGCAGCCACTCCGGAACGTGGCGACCGCCTGGGCTGTCGACCGTGATCAGCGGCTCGCCTCTGGGATCGTCGACCTCGAGCGCCACATCGACGCCGTGTTGGTTAACCACCAATCGCAGGGTCTGGCTCGCGGTCACCGTCACCTGATAGCGGTGGACGTCGCCGCTCGCCGTCGTCCGCTCCACCGGCTGTCCAGGCTCGAGTCGTTGGCCTCTTGGGTCGATGGGAGCGCTGAGAGACGCGTTGGACCCTAGGAACCACACCATCGCCAGCGTGGTCCAGAGGCGACCCAGGGTGCGCGGATAGCTTCGCTTCGGTTCTGGCATCCGCCTTCGGCGCGGTCCGAGTTGTTACGGCGATTGGATCGGTTTCCGGTGTCTAGATCGTAGCACGCTGCCGCCGGTGCCCACCGGTGGGCCGGGACCGGGCTCCTGCGCCCTCCGGTACGCCCGGTAGAATCCGCAACCATGGCCTCGGTCTTCTCCCATGCTGCAGTCGCCCTGACTCTCGGTCGCATCAAGACCCGGCGCCAGGCCATGCCGCCGCGCTTCTGGGTGCTCTCGGTGTGCTGTGCCGCGTTACCCGATGCCGACGTGGTGGGCTTCGGCCTGGGCATTCGCTACGGCGACTTGCTGGGCCATCGCGGGCTCTCCCATGCCCTGGCCTTCGCTGTCGTCGTCGGGGTCGTGGTTGTCAGCTTGGCTTTCCGCCAGGAGCGCCGATTCTCCCGCGCCTGGTGGGCTCTGGTGGCCTATTTCTCGATCGTTACCGCGTCCCACGGCGTGCTCGACGCCCTGACCAACGGTGGCCTCGGTGTGGCCTTCTTCTCACCCCTCGATCCGACACGTTACTTCTTTCCCTGGCGGCCGATCCAGGTCTCACCGATCGGTGTCGGCTCTTTCTTCAGCGAGTGGGGGCTGCGGGTTATCCTCAGTGAGCTGGTGTGGATCGGCCTGCCGTGCCTGGTCGTCCTGCTCGCTCTGCGAATCGAGAAGGCTCTCCGGCCTCAGTCATAGCCGGGTAGATCCGGCGAGTGCACCAGACCGGGGCCGAGCCAGGCCTTGGCGGCGAAGGCGAGGATGCTGGCCATGCCCCAGCTCAGTCCCAACACCACGCCGGCATCGAGGATGCCGCGCCACGGCTGGGGGATCAGCTGAAAGAGCAGGATGAGCATCACGATTCCGAAGGTCAGAACGTAGACCGAGATCAGGCGCCGGCGCGTGGTGTGGAAGTAGCCCATGCAGAAGAGAGGCGCCAGGGCGACCCGCAGCCCGGTCGGCGCCTCGATCAGGGTCGCGGCACGCGCCACGACCCTCGGCGAGTAACCTTGCTGAAAACCCCGGTAGCCCTCCGTGTAGGCCATGAAGGCGGTGTTCACGATCAGCACCGCCCAATGCCGCCAGTCGAAGGAGTAATCCAGCGCCTCGAGGAAGATGCCAGCAAGACGCACCACGGCGTAGGCGAGGACCGCGAGGACCCCGCCCAGACCCCAGATGGCCCCTAAACGCCCCATCACAGCCTTCCGCGACCCGATCAATTCCAGCGCGTCGTGTCGCCCGACTCGAAGCCGTCGGCAAAGATGGTCGAGTCGGCGCAGCCGGCAAAGCTGACGCTACCGATGAAGTTGCCCCAGTTGCGGGTCGAGATTGTGTCTTTGGAGTATTCACCCAGGTACCAGAACGTGGTGCCATCGGGGTCCATGGTCATACCGCTGTAGTCGCCCCAGCGGCTCTCGCCGAAAGCCACCTCGCCTGCCTTGATCTCGAGCTCACCCTGCATGGTGCCCGGCGGATCGCCGGCTTCGCGGGCCGCGATCCAGACCGAGGGGAAGGTGTCTGCGGTGGCCTTGGTATAGCCCACCGCCATGTCGCCGCAGCGGTTGACCGCCAGATCCGGGAAGATGCGGTATTCGCCGTCAGTGGCGAAGACGCCCGTTTGCGCGATGCTCGCCGCGCCGACGTCGATCTGCCCCCACTGGATACAGTTGACGGTGCCTCCCCCGGGGTTGCAAGACACCAGATTGGTCACCCAGCCAAAGCCGTCGCGGTACTCGAAGTCGAGCGGGCGGGGACCGATGCTGCCGATACCTACGCCACCCATCTGCGGGCTGTTGACACCGAAGCCGATCGACACGCCATGCGCCGCTGGCAGATCGAGGCTGCCCAGGTCGGTGATCACGTTGGCGCCGAAGGGATCTTCCCAGGAGTAGAGCTGAAAGACGCCAGCACCGCTGCGTGTCGTGATGATGTAGTGCCGCCCATCGGTGGGGAAATCGCCCTTGATGTTCATCGGCTGGGGCGTCGTATCGCCGCCCAGGCTCTGGGTCGCCTGGGCTGCCGGCGTACCGGCGTACATCGCCGCCTTCTCGAAGGCGAAGACCCGACCGGTGAAGGCGCCGAACATGTTGGCGCCGACATAGATGGCCTCTTCCCCGACCCCGGCGTGGGGATAATCGAAGAACTCGCCGCTGACATCCACCGGGAAGGCATAGAAGTTGTAGCTGCCGGTGGCATCGCCGGTCTGCGACACGGCGACGCAGTACTCGGTGCCATTACCGTCCGCCGCAATGATGTAGCGGTCGGCCGACTCGTCGTAGAGCACGTTGGGATCGAAAGCGAACGCCGTACAGCCCAGGCCTAGACCTGAGAAGAAGCTCTCCAGGTCGAGGGGGCCAAAGAGTGAAGTGCCCGCCTTGTCGTAGATCTCCACCGCGGCGTTGACCACGGCGATGACATGGTCCTGGCCAACAGCGAGCTCGGGATCGGGCGGATTGAGCGTCCCGCCACCGCAGCACTCCGATACATCGATGCTGTCGAAGCTCGTGCCGGCGGAGAAGGTCAATCCAGCTTCGGGCTCGCCCAAGACGTCAATGTCGGGATCCGGCGGCAGCTGCATGGCCTGATCGATCAGTTTGAGAATCTCGGCTTCGGTGAAGCCCGATTCGATCCTAGAATCCCCTTCACCTTCGCGATTCGGCCGCAGAGCCGAGACCGGCCTCGGCCCGAGCTCCGACAACGCGGCCGTCACCGGTTGCGCCTTACCTCCGGCACTGACTCGTTGGATCGGCGTCATCTCCGGGTCCGATCGAGACGGCGAATGACGGTCGGAGACGGTGAGCCAGAAAAGGCCGCACAGGCCCGCAGCCACCGCGAGGGATCGCAGCTTCTTCAAAGTTCCTCTCTTTCTCTAGAGCGAGCTGTTGTCAGCAGGCGACCTCAGAGTCGATTCGTGTCGTTCTCAGCACCGTGCGGGATTCGGTCTCTGAGGTGAAGCCCGCTCATCCTGAGACCAGAGATAGTACGACATCTATGTCTCGCCCCAAAGAACAGAGACGAGATCTCTGAGAAGGGTCACTGGCCGCGCAGCAGGTCGCTGACGCTGATCCTCGTGGCGCGCAAAGCCAGTTCTCGGCCAAGGCACCGATGGCGGCAGCGACGACGAGGACAGCGCTGGCGATGCCCGGGATGGGGCGTCGGGCCGGATCCACAAAGCTACGAGCGAAGGGATCGCCCATGGCATTGACATTGATCAGGTAAATAAGTAGTATTTTTGGTCAATTATTAGAGCTGCTATCTAATTACCTACCTAGGAGCTAAGGATGAGCCAATTGCGTAGACCTCTCCTAACCGTCGTCTTGCTTACTCTCGCTGTCTCCGTGATACCCGTTGAGGAAGTTGAGGCACAGCATTGCACCTGCTGTGTTGCTTGCAAACAAGTCGGCACGATCTTCGCTATCTTCACTTGCCAGGCCACTGACGCTGGGGAAGTCGGTTGGTGTAGCTGCGTCGACAGCAACGGTCAGTGCATCCCTTTCGGCAGTTTCTGTCTGTCCGACGTCATCACGGTCAACTAGCGATAAGCGAGTGCTCTGCAGCCATCTTGACGGCCTAATGGCTGATTGAGGGGAGGTGTGATGAAGCTGCTACCAAAGAGCCTACTGTTAATCCTTCCGTTTCTGGCCATGCCGGTGTGGGCCATAAACGTAGACATAGACATCACTGCGCATGGCACTCATGTCGAAGAACCGAAGCCGGCCCTACTGGTCTTTCGACCATTAGCGGAACAGGCGACGGCGGGTAAAGAGACACCGCTACGCAACCTGGAACAACGAGTAGGGATCCCGTGGCGAGGCACGGTCGATCTCCCGCCAGGCATCGTCTGGGAACTCACTGTAAGAGCCGAGGGCTACTGGGTCCCGCCACGGATGATCCTCTCTAAAGAGGACCAATCGACCACGAAGATCCGGCTTTTTCCGACAAGCAAGCTTCACGGAAGCCTTCGCGTCCCGCGCTCAGAACCGGTCCCCACCGAGCTCCGGATCCGTTTCGAGTCGACGCCTGGGATCGAACCCCTGATCCCTCGCAGTACTTTGGTTTGCCCGGTGGAGGACGGCGCCTGGCAGTGCGAAATACCCGCCGGCAAGCTGGATTTACGACTGCGCGCTCGGAGTTTCGTTTCGCTATTCCGCTGGGGGGTCCAGGTTGCGGCAGATCATGCCTTAGACGTGGGCCGTCTCGACCTGCGTCGCGGAGCGTCGATTACCGGTTTCGTCGAGGTGCCTTCAGGGGACCTTTCGGAGTCTTGCACCATCGAGATGAAGCCTCTGGCTGCTGGACCACCGGTGAACCGTGCCGACATCGAACGCCGCGACAAGCTATCGCTCAAGACCAACGTCGATGAGCGTGGCTTCTTCCATCTCGAGGGCGTACAGCCCGGCGCCTATTCCTTGACCGCCAGCCAAGACGGTTTTGCTCCAGCGGAGCTTGCTCCGGTGACGGTGGTCGAGAACTCCGAGTCCGAGCTCCGCTGGCCGCTAATGCTGACGATTCCGGCCACGCTGGCGGTCGATCTCGATCCGGCGACGGATCCCTACGGGAAGACTTGGTCGGTCAAGCTCCTCAAGGCTGCAGGCTCGAATCCTGGCAACCTCTCGGTGGTTGACCGCGCTTCCGCTTCACGAGAGGGCCGCTACAGCAAGCGTGGTCTGGCACGGGGGACCTATGTCCTGCAAGTTAGCGACTCTTCAGAAGGGAGTTTTGCCTGGCGAGAGATAGAAGTCGATAGTGATGGCGTCTCGATGATGTTACGCCTAGAGGTCGTCGAGATCGAAGGGACGATCCGCCTGGGCGGCGAACCCCTCGCCGCAGACCTGACTTTCGGCGGTCGATCGGGCACCGAGCGTATTCATATGACCTCAGATGACGATGGCCAATTCGCTGGTTCATTGGCTCGCGAAGGGTCTTGGAAGGTCTACGTCGAGGCTCCTGATGAAGCGATTCAACGAACCGTTCGCCTCGAGGTGGTCTCGAGCGAATCCTCCGGGGTGGCAAATGTCGAGATCGACCTCCCCAACACCAAGATTGCTGGAGTCGTAATCGACGAATTCAACGGACCGGTACCGGATGCGGTAGTCACCGCCGTTTATCCCGAAAACTTCGAGTTCTTCACGAAGACATCGGATGAAAAAGGGCGTTTCCGTTTCTCAGGGATGGCTGATGGAGCCGTAACGTTGGAGGCCAGCCGACAAACCGACCAGCAAACAAGGTTGGTCTCGGAAAGCTTGCTACTACAAGTAGAGGGAGACAGTGCCCCCGAAGACTTGCAACTCGTTGTCCGCCCGGCGGTCCAGATTAACGGCCAGGTTCTCTCCGCGGCAGGAGCTGTGGCAACAGCTAGTGTGATAGCACAGCCGGTGAGGCTCGGTCGACCGAACAGCTCTGTGGTGATTCCCCAGGCGACAACCGACGTGTCAGGGCACTTCGAACTGTTAGTGCCACCTGATGTCAGCGGGCTCGAGATGATTGTCATGGCTCCCGGCCACGCTCTATCACTAACCCGAGTCACTGGCCTACCCGAAGGTCCCGTTCTGATCCCAGTAGAACAACTTGGTGGCCATCTAACCTTGCAGCTTGAGCAGCCCCTGACATGGGATGATCCGTCGGGACCGACATTGCTGGCGTACTATGACGGAATCCGGGTCGCTGCGACGGTACTCAGGCGCTGGGCGAGTCTCAACGGACAACGAAACCTTGATCCCAGGCGGTTTGTCATGCCGAACATGCCAGCCGGTAATTACCGCTGGTGCTGGGTCTTCGTCCGTGACTATGGCGCCATGGTTCGGCCGGGCTGGTTGCCTGCAAGAAATCGATGTACCGAAGGTTTCTTGGGTCCGTATGGCGATCTGCATTTGGAGTTAGCCGAGCCTGAGGCGAACTGAGTCACGTTTCGGCAGGCGGTCAGCTTCCACGAAACCGGCATGAGTTAGTCGGTGGTCTGGGCTTCAAGAAGCTCGCCTTCACGCGAAAGCCAGGCGACGAGCTCAGCGGCCAGGTTCCCCAGCAGCGTCCAGCGACAAACTCACTCGATCATCAAATTCGATAAGATCAATATCTGTAGACAATCAGTCCGTCGAGGCCCGGACACCACCAGGTAAGATCACAGCGATCGGGCGCCTTCACGCGGAGCAGCCGAACGGGTCTGCGAAGACTGAATTCCGAAAGGAGCAGCTCTTAGATGACCCATCTGCTCGAAGATCAGGCCCTGACCCCCGAGATCCTGAAGACCTACCCCGGGTTCGAGCCGGCGAGCGACGACGTCCTCGCCGATGTGCTGCAAGCCGGGATCCGCTTGAGCATTCCCGCAGCTCGCGTGATGTGCTCCCAGGGAGAGAAGTGCCAGGGTTTCCCACTGGTCCTCCGCGGCCGCGCCCGGGTCCACACCGTCGGCGAGAACGGCCGCGACATCACCCTCTACCGCTTGTTACCGGGCGATACTTGTATGCTGGCGATCTCTTGTGTCCTCAGCGGCAGACTCTCGCCCGCCTACACCGTTGCAGAAACCGATGGTGAGGTGATGTTGGTCCCCGGCGAGATCTTCAGCCACTGGTTCGTGCAGAAGGCCTTCTGGCGCGAGTTCGTCTTCGCCCGGCTGGCTGATTGCCTGGTCGACGTCATCCAGGTCACCAACGATGCCATCTTTCGCCGACTCGACACACGGATTGCCAGCTACCTCCTCAATGCCCCCGGCAAGTTCGGCACTACGCTGAAAACGACCCACCAGGACATCGCGTCAGAAGTGGGCTCCTCGCGCGAGGTGGTCAGCCGGATGTTGAAAGTCTTCGAGAAGGACGGCCTGCTGACCCTGGGGCGAGGCTCGATCCACCTACAGGACCGTGAGGGATTGGTCTCTCGGGCCCAATCGATCGATTAGAGGCTCGGGCCGCCAACTGTCCGATATTGAACACCC